>JAFZQT010000118.1 GCA_017620235.1 Butyrivibrio sp.
CGGGCGCTGCTGCTCTTCTCATTCTTTACGAGCTTCGAAAGATGATGAAAACAGTAACAGACGATGACTGTTTTGTTGATGCGAATGTAAAAAGCCTTTATCGCATGGGAACTTACGCTTTTATCATAACCGCAATAAAACTACTCAGATGTTTCGTATATTTCACCCCGGGAGCCGTTATTATTGCAGGTGTATTTCTTTTTGCCGGCCTGTTCAGCAAAGTTCTGGCAAGGGTCTTTGACAGGGCCGTGAGATACAAGCAAGAAAACGACTTAACCATTTAACAGGGCAGGTGAAAATATGATCGTAATAAATTTAGATGTAATGATGGCGAAACGAAAGATGGGATTGACTGAGCTTGCCGGCAAAGTCGGTATCACCCTGGCTAATCTTTCTATCCTAAAAAACAATAAGGCAAAAGCCGTCAGGCTGGAAACCCTTGATGCAATTTGTAAAGCTTTGGATTGTCAACCCGGGGATATTCTCGAATACGTTGACTCTCAGGAGGAAGAATATGGAAACAAACAACAATAACGAATATGAATATAAAGGGCAAACAGGTCAATATGTCCCTGTCGGATCTACAAAACAGCCCATCAATCATTTCGCACTTCAGGCTGCTGCCGCTCAGAAAGAAGGCGCGGAACATTTCAAAAAATACGGACTTCTTTCGCTGGTTTTTGGCTTAATATACAGTTTCTGTCTGTACAACAACCACTCAAGCATTACATATCCGATATTTATGCTTTGCGCTCTGATTATTCTTAAACTGATAAGAGGAAAAGACAACCTCTCACTGATAACTGACTGTAATGGCAAAAAAGGTCTGGGAATCTTTTACGTAGTTTCCCTTATGCTTCTTTCAATTCATCGCTGCCTTACGACCAGCTTCGCATTGGCTTTTTGGGGAAGAACCGCTATCTTCATGCTGTTCTTCAGTTACGTAATTTACCTTTATGTGGACACGACAGGATTTAGTATCGGCGAATGGTTTATTGGTCTTTTTTACACCATCATAAAACCCTTGGAACATTGTTCCCGCCCGCTCTCAGACTATATTGCCCACATGAAACAAAAGAACCAAAATGCTACAAGTGAGAAAAAAAGAACTATCCGCGCAGTGCTCATCGGAATAGCAATAGCAGTACCTCTGCTTTTGGTGATAATACCGCTCCTTTGCTCTGCAGATATGGTTTTCAAAAATGTGCTATCAACCATAAATCTTGATTTCAGTATTACAGAAGAACTCTATCATACGATAATGATGTTTGTAACAGCAGTCCTGGTCTTCTGGAGTGCATATACCATCATTACTTCGCTGATTGCAAAAGAGCTTAAGGTAAAAATATACGACCTCGGTACAAAAGATCCTGTAATAGCTATTACATTCACAGGTATCATCGGCATTGTTTATTTGTTGTTCTGTATTATTCAGCTTCTGTATCTTTTCGGCGGAAATATTGCTCTTCCCCAAGGATATACTTATGCCCAGTACGCGCATGAAGGATTTTATCAGCTTTTGGCCGTTTGTATCATAAACATCATTATGGTCTCAATCTGCCAAACCTACTTTAGAGAGTCAAAAATACTTAAGGCTCTGCTTACAACCATTGCCGGATGTACATACATAATGATCGCGTCATCTGCAATGCGAATGATACTCTACATCGGTGTTTATCACCTGACATTCCTTAGACTCTTTGTACTATGGTTCCTTGTCGTACTGTGTTTCTGGCTTGCATTTCTTATTGCAAGCATGTACATCAAAAACTTCCCGGTCTTCAGAGCCGGTATGGTAACAATAACCATTGCGTTTTTGATATTTATCTACAGTAACCCGGAATACAGGATTGCCAAGTACGATATAGAAGCATCGGGCCGCAATTTAAGCGCGCAATCATCCGACGTCTCATATATCAAGTGGTCACTTTCTTACGATGCCGTTCCTGCACTTGCAGGAAACGATATGCTCATAAACGAATATAAAGACGGACGTTCAGATTTTAGAACCGACGACGAAAAAAAATATACCGGTTTTAGAAGATTTAATATTTCATACAACTTAGCGCAGAAATATCTATATGAATAAAAAACAGGAGGCGGTTTGAACCGTCTCCTATTTGCTTTAAACCATCTATATCACAATCTCAGTTTTGTTCCTTAATATTAAACTTGAACTCAATTGACACTTTGGGAAAAGTAGCATTTACAAATTTAGGATAAATGCTCTTATATTTATAGATACTAAGTACGATCCCAATAAGTGCATATGTCACAATTATATTGCTTTCACTCAGAGAGATCAGAGGAAAGAAAGTGGACATTCTCGGGAATGCGCCAATGATTATAAGTACATTCAGCACTACATTACATACAAGCACCATACTTACTCCCACTCCGATCATCATTCCCAACTGATTCTTCTGCTTTAATGAAATCCTCAGCATAATCGACAGTAAAAATAATACTACACATATTACCAACAATCCTACACTCCAGCCGAATTCGGATGAAATATATGCAAGAACATAATCAGAATCAAAATCAGGAAGTATCTTTGCAGCATTCATCGCAGTTTTTCCCGTCAGCTTACTTGCACAAAGAAGATCTCTTATAGTATCCGCCGTGGTATCTGCTTTTCCGGTACTTGAAAAAATAGCGTTGATCCAAATTCTCTTATATTCAGGCAGCGTATCGGTCAAATATCCAATAGCCGTTGAAACAAGCGGTATTCCAACAAACGTTCCCAAAAGAACAGATATCGATACGCGCTTATTAACCTTAAACCAGCCTTTATAAATTGCCATAGATATAAGAACAAGCATTGAGAAAAACAATGTTAAACATGTTCCAAATGTACCTACTCTATACAACATGTACCAAGTGGGAACAACCATCCACAAAACTGATTTTATGAGTCCTTTTACTCCGGTATTTCTATACTTGTACAAAATGCATGCAAACACCGGAATGTACATAAGCATTAGCGAATCAATTAAAACAACACTCCTAAATAATGCAAACATTGGACAAGGAAAACTGTATCTATTATCGTCAAACATTCTTAAGTAAAAACAAACCGCCATCAAAAAAACAGCTATAATTTTCGAAAATCTGGCCACAAATGTATAATCAATGTAATAAAACAAAAGCATTATGGCAAAGCCAAAGATATACGCGCCTGCTCCATCATCAAACTCTATAGAATACTTTCTTTCCATCCAAATATTTGAATGAAGAAGAATGGCTGCTATTGTGATAATTGCCGTAAAAACAATTACTTCCCATGCCATTTTGGTTCTGTGAATTTTATCAAGAAGCACTCCTGTTTCTACAGGATCTCCCATATCTTTAACCGCAGCTTTTTCAGCATCATCTTGTTTCATTCCTTTTGAAACGTTATATTCAATCTGGTCTTCGATATGGTCTCTCAATTCTTTTTCAACATAAGGTCTTACTTCTTTGCAGCGAAGCTGATCAGTTACAGTTGTCAAATATTTTTCCACGTCTCACACCCCCAATGCCATAACTTCACATATTGCTTTCTGATATGTATCCCATTCCTCTGCTTTTTCACTAAGCTTCTTTTTTCCAAGGTCTGTAATACTATAATACTTTCTGGTCTTTCCAAGCGTCTCCTGCTCATAGACCGTTACAAGATCATTCTCCTCAAGGCTGTGCAAAATCGGATACAAAGTTCCCGCTTTCAGTTCAAAGACATTCTGGGACTTCTCCCTTAGTGTGTCTATCATTTCGTATCCGTACATATCTTTCTCAGACAACAGCTTCAATATCAGCATTGTCATGCTTCCCGATACCAGCGATTTATCGATTCCCATTGTCCCTCCTCATTTTTGGCGTTATATAGGCTACCTATATAATATATTGGCTGCCTATATATGTCAATTATATTTCGATGACAATTACACAGTCCTTACCTGCAATATGTAAAAACCTCTATCCCATCATGTGAGATAGAGGTCTTCAAGCTTCACATATTCAGTTTCAGTCGGGAAGCCCGCTTCCTGCGAACATACACAAAGACTATACTTCTCATCTATATCATACTTGTGAAAATGATAATCCTTGCTCCACTCTCCATTAACGATAAGCCTGTACTCACCGTCTTTTTTGACAACACCAAACTCATCAAGCGGCTTTGAAAGCCCCATTCCGATGCACTTAATATATGCTTCCTTAAGGCTCCAAATTTCACAAAACAGGTCTCTTCGCGCTTCTTCCCCGGTCATGGCAAGTACCTCTTTTTCTTCCTTGGAAAAAAATCTGTCGACAACATCCAAACTCCCGTCTTTTATTTCCTGCACATCAATTCCTACAGGACTTTCGCCAACCGCGCATACCACATAGTCGCCCGAGTGTGAAATGTTGTAGTGAACACCGCTCCCCCCAACAACGTGAGGTTTTCCGTACTTGTTTTTTTCAAATATAATCTCATTTGCAGGAATTCCAAACGCCTTGCTTATTGCATATTTGGACAAAAGAACTCCAACGAGCCCCCGCTTTCTGTCTTCCATGAAACGGTATCTCATTATCCGCTCTCTCTGCCCGGAATCCACTTTGGACAACGCGTTTTCAAATTCTGCATCACTGAGTTCTCTCAGCGCATTTATTACATATACTTCCACTTAAACTCTCCGCTCGCTTCGAATCTATCACCATTCATGTAAATACTCTGCTTGCTTCTCGCCTTCGATGATTTTCTTTATCTTAAGTGTAAACGCTGCACGCACCAAAAAGCAAAGGATATTTAAAATAACAAACATATAAACAACGGTGAAGACTGACAATTGAAACGGCATGTAATCGCCCGTTGCAAGGGATGTTGAGATCTGTATTCTCTTCGCCGCGAACACACATATTGGAAGTGTGATGAAAAAAATGATATTTGAAACAACCATGTAAGGATCAAGGAGTATTCGATTTATCTTTTTGCCGTCATATCCAAGAAGGTCAAATATCAAGATGCTCTCCGTATTTCCCGAAAGTCCGATGAATATTGCAAGGAAAATCAGAAGACATCCCGTCGCAACACCGATGCTCTGGTTGATTATCGCGCTCGCTTTATTGGAAGTCTGACTTCTTGAAAGCTCAGCCATTACGTCTTCATAGTCTACGCTCTGCGCGCCTTCCAACGGCTCAGCAGAAAAGACAAAATTGTATGAGCTGCTGTCCAGTCCCATGAGTTCAGCCAGTTTTTCTTTTGACATATACATGCTCTTTATGCCGGCATTTCTTGCTACTGCCGTCGCTTTAACGGTATATGTGTTGCCCTCGAGCTCAAAGCTTATCTCGTCACCGACCTTTATTCCGTAGTTCTCTGAAAGCTCCGGATTCAGCACAATTCCTTCCTCTTGGGAGATGTCTATTTTTTTATTCTTGTTATCATACAGGGAAAAGAGCTGATTTTCGCCGCCAAGTCCTACAATGTTATAATCTATTTTTTCACCGTTATCATCTATGACCGCGGCAAATTTAAACAGATGCACCTCGGTATCAGTATCGGCGCTGCCTTCCATACATTCATCGTAATTCGTCTCATAAGCATACTCTCTTCCGCTTCGCTGCGAACTCATAATCTCTTTGCTGCTAAGAAGAAGTGACACGCTCAGAACAAACATAATGCTGAATGTAACTATCGCAGTGACCAAAAGTAAGATCTCACTCATATTCTTAAATGTGAGCTTGTACTTGTATCCGCCCTTCATCTTAAACAAGCCGATGAACTTCTCGATAATTCCCGGCTTACCTGATGTACTGTCAGCTTTTTTCATAAGGAGCGCAACATCTTTGTTCGCAGATACTGCATATGCAATGCATGTTACGATATATATCAGGATTGCCCACCATGATATCGGCAGAAGGAATTTCGAAAAGCTTATCCCCTTTGACAGCGACTCCATCATATATGTCTTTTCATTTGCTGAAATAAGAATACTTGACCCGAAATAACCCGCTAAAAATCCGATCAGAACTGAGATTACCTCCATTAACACCAGAAAATCAGCAGTGTGCATTGAAATATCAAATGTCGTAAAACCAAGTGACTGCAAAAGCCCGATCTTCGCCTGATTCTTTTTCACATTATTAGTCAGAAAAAGAAAAAGTATCAGTAGAAAAATAGTTATCATCGCTGTAGTCATGTAGCGGATAAGCACCGTGTTACTCTCAAGAGCTGTAAGATATTTCAGCTCATTTTCCGCAAGAGTAGCACGGTCAATCCCCCTGTATCTCGAAAGATTTTTATCTACAGAAAAATGAACAAAGTAATACAGAAACGAAGCACCTATAAGAAACAGCGACAAAATCGCCATCATTGTCTTTTTTGCGAGGAAATCTTTTTTGATGTGTTTGTATAATAGCTTCATATTATATCCCCCACGCCATTTCATCAGCACTGATGATCTCGTCATTCATGTAGTCGTTTATGATGTTACCGTCTTCTAAAACGAGCACTCTGTCGGCTGTCTTTGCGATCTCTCTGTTATGTGTGGTAAAAAAGATCGTGGTGCCAAATTTCTTTTTTATCTCATGAAGGAGTTTGACGATATTGATGCTGTTGTCCTTATCAAGCGCTCCCGTTGCCTCATCGCAGAACAAAATCTCAGGCTTTTTGACAACCGCTCTTGCAATGCAGACTCTTTGCTGCTCGCCGCCCGAGAGCTTAAAAGGATACTCGTCCAGATACTTATCTATGCCAAGAAGCGCGCACAGATTCTCAAGTTCATTCATATCTGTCTTATCATTTTCAAATGCATCTCTTTTCTCCGCTCCGAGAAAAATATTCTCCCTGACCGTCAGATTCGGAAGAAGCATATAGTGCTGAAAAACAAAGCCGATCTTATCTCTTCTTAGATTGGCAATCTCTTTCTTTGAATAACGCGTAATGTTTTTTCCGTTATAAAATACTTCTCCATTCGTTGGCTTAAGAATCGTTGAAAGCACATTTAAAAGCGTAGATTTTCCCGATCCGCTGTGCCCCAATATTGCTATGAAATGCCCCTTCTCAACCGAAAGGCTGACCTCATTGAGGACATTTCTTTCATCGAATTTTTTGCTTACAGATTTTGCTTCAAGAATCACGTTTCCCATAACCACTCTCCTATGCTATTCATTCTATTGTCATTTGTAGTTTTCAAAACTTATCAAACGTTGTCTGTTCAACAACCTGCTTTCCAAGAAGCGTGATTGCCTGTGCCGGACAATGACTGATACATCTATAGCACATCGTGCAATTACCCTGCGGCTTTGGTTTGCCGGTTGGTTGCTGCACAAGATTGTCCATAGGGCACTCAGAAACACAGAGTCCACAACCGATACACGCATCGCTGATTTTCAATTTGTCGGTATACTTTAAAGTCTTTCCATAAAACCACAGGCGCTGTCCAAACAAGCCCGCTAACCGGTCATAAAAATGCAATCCCTCTTTCGGATACTTTCCGTTCTTGATCTTCACAGCCCACGACTCGATCTTCTCATCAGCCTGCCTGATAATGTTTTTATTAGCTTCTGCCGTCTTTTTCAAAAGCTTGCTGTCGCACACCGAATCAGGCATCTTTATCTGCAATCCGCCTATAACAGTCGCACCATACTTCTTAAATAGTCTTGCGGTACACCCTGTACCGTCACCGCTAAACGCTCCCATTGTATTTATGCAAAAGATTCTTTTCCCCTTCCAAAGGGTGGCATTGCTCTTGATAAAATCTCTCACCATCAACGGTGCATTGGAAAATTGCGTAGGATAACCTACAACAATATCAGTCTCTTTCTTTATTTCTTCAATAACTTTTGGATTTTCTATTGGAAAAGCCTTGCTGTTTTCATCAAGTAACTGCACAAACTTTTCCACACAGTGCTTAGAATTGCCTGTGCCGCTTAGATATATGCCAATCATTCCCCCACCTCCCTGTTAAACAACACAAAATATATTTTATCAGGGTAACGTAGTGAATTACAACTCTTTATATTTTAAAAAAAGAGTGATATCTCATAACAAGACATCACTCTTTTATTTCATTCAAAATATTATCAGTCTCTCCTTCTACCGTTCAAAAGAATAAGTCTAAGGAGCTGTACAACTGCTGCCGCTGCGCTAGCAACGTAAGTCATTGCAGCCGCATTCAAAACTTTTCTTGAATCTTTTACTTCCTCGTATCCGAGTATTCCGTACTCTTCAAGCATCACAAGCGCTCTGTGAGAAGCATCAAACTCTACAGGAAGTGTGACAAGCTGGAACAAAACAGCGAGTGAGAAAACCCAGATTCCGATTGTTATAAGCGGTGGTAAACTTACCAACATTCCTAGGAAGATAAGCGGAATTCCTGCCTTTGAACCAATGTTTGCAGCCGGAACTATTGCTGTCCTTATCTTAAGTGGAGCATAGCCGTAATAGTGCTGGCAAACATGTCCGCACTCATGTGCCGCAACGCCTATCGCCGCAACACTTGGCGAATTGTACGTCGCATCCGAAAGGCGGATAACTTTTGCCTTTGGATCGTAGTGATCCGTAAGATTACCGCTCACATGCTGGATCATAACATCAGTGATACCGTTTCTTCTGAGAATCTCTGCAGCAACCTGAGCTCCTGTCATACCGCTCATACTGCGGATCCTCGCATATTTTTTATATACGGATGAAACCCTGTGACTTGCGATAAGGCACAAAATACCCATTATTATCACAAGAAAATACATAGGATCAAGTCCGTATCCATACATCATTCTGCTTCCATAACCGTAACCCATTTAACTCACCTCCGATTCCGGTATTATCCAAGCTTAGCTCCGACTTCAATCTTGTTTCCAAGCAAAAAATCTTTCACAGGCATTCTCTTTTTGCCTTCAAGCTGGACTTCTCTTAATACTAAAGTTCCTTTACCCGTTGCTACGCCAATGGCGTCCTTTGTGACAAAAGATACCGTTCCGGGCGCAGCACTCTTTTTAACATCAACATTTCCGATAATTTCTTTTAACTTTTTATCTTCAACAGCATCTGCTACCCATATCTTGAGCATCTTGCCGTCAAGACGTGTATATGCACTGGGCCATGGATTAAGACCTCTGACAAGATTCCTTATAGCCCCTGCCTTCTTTGTGAAATCAATCTTTCCCATATTCTTGGAAAGCTTGCCGCACTTTGTTGCAAGCGCTTCATCCTGCGGAACGGGAGTAAGTTCGCCTCGCTCTATCTTGGGGAGTGCCTCTACAATAAGCTCTGCGCCAAGTTCCGACAACTTATCAAACAGACCGCCGCCTGTCTCGTTGTCATCTATAGGTATCTCCTTCTGAAGGAGTATATCGCCCGTATCCATACCTGCTGCCATCTGCATGATGGTAACGCCGGTCTTCTCTTCACCGTCGATTATCGCCTGCTGAATAGGTGCAGCTCCTCTGTACTTAGGAAGTAAAGATGCATGTATATTAACGCATCCAAACTTAGGAATATCAAGGATCTCCTGAGAAAGGATCTGTCCAAATGCTGCAACTACGTATATATCAGCCTCATAATCTTTTAGATATGCTACGTTCTCAGGCAGTTTGATTCTCTCAGGCTGGAACACCGGAAGGCCATGTTTTAAAGCACATGCCTTAACATCCGATACCTGAAGCTCGCCGCTTCTGCCCTTTGGCTTATCGGGCTGTGTAACTACAAGCGTAATCTCATGCCCTGCTTCTATTATCTTTTCCAGAGCACTCGCCGCAAAATCAGGTGTACCCATAAAAATAATTTTCATATTTACTCATCCTCATTTTCAGCAACGAGATCTTCATTATTAACCAGCTCGCCCTCGACCTTCTCAACATACATATGTCCGTCAAGGTGGTCGTTTTCATGAAGAATTGCTCTTGCAAGAAGCTCCTCGCCCTCTATGATGAACTCTTCGCCTTCAAGGTTGATTGCCTTAGCCTTTACGTAGTTGGGCCTTGTTACGATTCCGGATTTGCCGGGAAGTGAAAGACATCCTTCATATCCTGTCTGCTCTCCGTCTGTTTCAAGTATTTCAGGGTTAATGAAAACTATAGGTGAATCACACTCAGGAGATACGTCTATAACGAATACTCTTTTGAGGATTCCTACCTGCGGAGCGGCAAGTCCTACGCCGTTTGCCTCATACATTGTGTCTATCATATCCTCCACAAGCTCTCTAATCCTGGGAGTGATCTCTTTTACTTCTTTACAACGACTTGCAAGAACATTGTCGCCGTATTCTCTTATGGTTCTAAGTGCCATTATGGTCTCCTCTTACACATTTATTAGAAAAACAAACTTAGACACATGTCTAATATTTTTTTGCTTCATCATGTTATTATAAAACGCACTACTGCTATTATCAAATCATTTTAAAAACCATCACTATAGCATTGTTTCTTTCAGCATCCGTCTTATTCCTTTAATATCAAGAGGATTATCATTTGTTTCATACGTAAACAGGAGATTCTTCCCCGGATATATTCCGTTAGCCCTGTAAAGATCCATCTTATATAAAGTATCTTTTCTATAGTTCTCATCATCCATAAATCCAAAATGTTCAAGATATACAACTTCTCCGGTTCTCTTTTTAAGCAAAGTAAAATCCGGATATTTTATCTTTCCGTTTCTTAACCTCAAAGGATATTCATAATGATAAGGAATCCCCATTTCAAAAAGCATATCTGCAATTATAGCTTCAGATTTAGACCGGACTTTTTCTCCTCTTCTCGTATCATATATTTTATTTTCAGTTTTATATGAATTTGTCTTGAATGTCTTAGACTGCCATTCTTCAGCAATTTGATCATCCGATGGGATGTATGATGTAACAAGATTTTGTCTTTCTTCAGATAAGCCTTCATACGCGGCTTCAGATTGTTTCTTTTGATATCGCACAAGCACTTTCTCAAGCATTTCCAATTCATCAGTAGCAGATTTCAGAAAATGCTTGTTATAGTCTTTTTGCGCCAGAAGCTTGATCATACCCATATGTTCGTTCTTGGGCATATATTCTCCGCTTGTATCACGTTCTTTATTTACTTTATAGTACCGTATTCTCCCATTGCTCCTACTAGTTCGTAATCTCCCTTCCGGAAAAGAACTTTTATCCTTCTCCGCACGCCTTATTGCACGCTTTAGAAACGCGATACGATTGTTTACACTTTCAATAATGGTATTCATTTTTCTTTTGATATTCTCCTTTTATTTATTGTAAAAAATTCAAAAAGTGCCTAATTTGAGTATTTTCATGTTCCTTAGTCACATTTTTTGCTAAAATCTGAGGTTTTAGAATCTTCAATGATGGAAATGATGAAAGAATTTTGACTAAATCAAACGTTATGAAACTTATTAGTCACTGCGTCCTTATAAAATCAAGAAAAAGTGTGACTAAATCGATATGTTTTTGCCATATTAGTCAAAAAATAGTTTTTTCACGCAAACTGCGCTATATAGCACGTTCGCAGCGTCTCACAGAGTGCTCCAAAAGCGCTACAAACAGCGCAAAAGAGCGTAAAACAGCGTAAAAGAGCATAATTGACGCGGCGGAACTAGCCGCCGCGAATTATAAGAATTCTATATCATATTAAAACCCATTAACGGGGTCGAAGTCAAATTGAACAGAAATAGTCTTAAGCCCGCCGGCATCCTGCAAATCTTTTATGTACTTCTCAAGCACGTCCTTAAGAAGAATCAAACCGTCGTAGTCATCGAGCTTAACGTATACGGCAATCCTGTATACATCGTTGATCCTACCGATTGCAGCAAGTGCAGGTCCAATAAACACAGCGCCGGGGATCTTCTGCTGTTCCATGAGTGCTCTGAGTCTGTTGGAAAACGCCATTCCCTCTTCTTCGTCCCTGCTCTGAATCTGAACAGACATCATATGAGAGATTGGAGGATAGCGCAATATATCTCTGTAAGCAATCTCCTCGGCATAGAAAGCGTCGTAGTCCTGCTTTGCGGCAGTCTGGATGCTGTAGTGGTCGGGCTGATAGCTCTGTATTACAACATTTCCCGGGACTTCTCCTCTTCCTGCTCTACCCGCAGCCTGTGTAAGCAGCTGGAAAGTCCGCTCACTTGCCCTGTAATCCGAAGCATATAAGGACATATCCGCAGCAAGCACGCCTACAAGCGTCACATTAGGAAAATCATGTCCCTTTACTATCATCTGAGTTCCCACGAGAACATCCGCTTCTTTATTTGCAAAAGCAGAAAGAATCTTCTCATAGCTTCCCTTTGTCCTTGTTGTATCCGCGTCCATTCGAAGAACTCTCGCATCAGGCCAGAACTTCTTTACCTCATCTTCAATCTGCTGGGTTCCCGCTCTGAATGATGAAACAAACTTAGAACCGCACTTGGGACATATCTTCTTTACAGGCTCCTCATATCCGCAGTAGTGGCACACAAGCCTTCCGCCTCTGTGCTCAGACAAAGAAACATCGCAGTGCGGGCATTTAAACACATGACCACAAGACCTGCATGATACAAATCCCGCAAGTCCTCGTCTATTGATAAAGAGCATCGCCTGCTCTCCCTTTTTTATCCTGTCATCCAGAAGTTCCTGTAGTCTAAGTGAAAAGATAGATCGGTTCCCTTTTCGGAGTTCCTCTCTAAGATCTGCTATCTCAACGGTAGGAAGAGTCCCTCCCGTAAGTCTTTTCGTAAGTTCAAAGAGCTTATACTCCCCGCTTTTTGCCTTGTAATAGGCTTCAAGTGAAGGCGTTGCACTTCCAAGTACCACGCACGCACCGTCAGGAACGAGCCTTGCAAGTTCTATCGCAGTCTCCCTCGCATGATACTTTGGCATCGTCTCACTCTTATAAGTAGTCTCATGTTCCTCGTCGATTATTATGATGCCCGTATTGGGAAACGGGGTGAAAAGAGCTGACCTCGGACCGATGATTATATCTATATCTCCCGTTCTTGCCCTCTCCATCTGATCGAACTTTTCACCGGGCGACATTGATGAATTAACTACCGATACCCTGTCGCCAAAATGCCTGTAGAAGCGCATAAGTGTCTGATACGTAAGTGCGATCTCAGGAATAAGAACAATCGCCTGCTTGCCCTTTTTTACTATCTCATCAATAAGAGCAATGTAGACTTCTGTCTTTCCGCTTCCGGTTATACCGTGAATAAGATAAGTATCTCTTTTGCCCTCGTCATAATCATGTATAACGCTGTCTACAATGTTCTGCTGTTCGGCACTCAGCGTCTTTTTGCCGTACCTTGTAGTCTCTGCGGCAACAGGATTTCTAAAATACTCTTCGCTGTCTATCCTGATGATGCCTTTATCCGCAAGACTCTTGAGCGTTGTAGAAGTCACGTTCAGCTTGCTTGTCACAAGTTCATAAGGAATCCTGTCTTCCGGATTATCAAGAAGTTCTTTGAGGATTCTCTCTCTTGCCGTCTGCTTCTTCCTTACACATTCATAGTAATATTCTGTTGCATCTCTCTCGGAAATTCTGAGAGAAACGTACTTGTGAACCTGTCTGTTCTGCTTTTTGCCGGAAGGAATAACTGTGCGAAGAGCCGCGTTCATTGTTGAGCCGTAATGTCTTTTCATCCATGCTGCAAGCTTCATCGAAAGATCTTCAGCCGTCACAGTATCTTCGGCAAGTTCCAGAATCTCTTTTATCTTGTCTACTTCCCACTCCGGCTCATCGGTAAGTCCCACAACATAGCCTTTTCTGACGTTGTTGCCTCGTCCAAACGGGATCTTTACGGGACTTCCGACATCTATTCTATCTGCAAGTTTCTCCGGAATGCGGTACTGGAAGGGTCTGTCAACCTTCTCATGCGATATGTCTACTATTACATTAGCGTATTTATAACCCGCCACAGCCCCTCCTTCTTCAAATATATTTGATAGGAACTTTCTTCAGCAAGTTATATTTATAACTTGCTGTGCGCCGATGCGTGCAAGCTTCTGCTTGCTATTCTCATCTCGCATCGGTCGCATCCATTAAATTAGTTTAATAAATTAAACTAATTTACTTCTCGGCCAATATCTCCTGAATTAATTCTCTTTCATCCATGTGATATTTTACACCTTTGATCTCCTGATAATCTTCATGTCCTTTTCCGGCAAGAACAATGATGTCTCCCTGCTCGCCGTTTTCGATGACATAGCGGATTGCTTCTTTTCTGTCGATGATCTTGATGTACTTACCGTCGGTCTTTTTCATACCGGTCTCGATATCGTCAATAATTGCCTCAGGCTCTTCAAATCTCGGGTTGTCAGATGTGATTACCGTAAAGTCAGCATATTTTCCGCTAACTTCACCCATCTCGAAACGTCTGTATCTGCTTCTGTTACCGCCGCATCCGAAGAGACAGATAAGTCTGTTTGGATGATAGTCTTTAAGAGTTGTCAAAAGACTCTTCAAAGCCATTGCATTGTGCGCATAATCTATCATAAGAGTAAACTCGTCAGAAACCTTTACCATCTCAATTCTGCCCTTTACTTTCGCATCTTTAAGAGCAGGAGCTATCTCTTCCGGAGTGCATCCAAAATGTCTTGCAACGGCAATCGCGCAGAGTGCGTTATAAACACTGAACTTACCTGGAGTTCTGATCTCGGCGTGCATGTTTATAAGTCCGTCTGTATCAAAGAAAACTCCAAGTTCGCCGGGTTTGTGGATATATGCAAGATTTATCGCTCTTATATCTGCACCCTCTGAAAATCCGTAGGTCTCAACTTCACATGTGTGTCCCTCAAGAATGTCCTCAGTGTGCGCATCATCGGCATTGCAGATACCAATCTTACACTGTTTGAACAAAAGACCTTTGCAGTGCATGTAGTCTTCAAAATCCTTATGCTCATTAGGTCCGATGTGATCGGGTTCTATATTTGTAAAGATACCCATATCAAAGACAAATCCCTGGCTTCTGTGAAGCATAAGTCCCTGTGATGAAACTTCCATAACAACGCTGTCGCAGCCTGCCTCTACCATTTTTGACATATAATACTGAAGCATGTATGACTCAGGTGTTGTGTTCTCCGCATGAATATGCTCGTCGCCTATAATAACTTCGATTGTTCCGATAAGTCCTACTTTATGACCTGCGTTCTGAAGCATATCTCTTATAAGATATGTAGTTGTTGTCTTTCCCTTTGTTCCTGTTATTCCTATTGTCTTAAGCTTCTTTGCGGGATGTCCGAAATATGCTGCTGAAATAAATGCCATCGCATATCTTGTGTCCTCTACGCGAACAACGGGCATCTCACAGTTTTCGGGAAGTTCAACGTCATGACATACAACTATTGCACCGGCCTTTTTCTCAAATGCCTCTGTTGCACATGAATGTCCGTCGAAATTTGCTCCCTGAATACACAGGAATAATGATCCTTCTGCGATCTTTCTGTTGTCATTTACTACATCTTTGATCTCAACAGTTCCCGGATCAATGGTTTTATCTGTGTTTCCGGCTGTTATAGTAAATGTAAGTCCCTCTAATAATTCACTTAAATACATATTCAATCCTCCGTTTACTTTTATTAAAATTATCTTCAAAATAAGAAAGTTTAATTATCGGATTTAGCCTAAAAAGATTAATTCTAATTTTTTATATTTTCGACACAATTTGTTCATAATTTTAGTATATGATTAATAACATAGAAGTGAGTTGCAAAACAACTCACTATCTCCCCCTCATAAGAAACCGCAAACACACGCTTCGCGTGTGTTTTTGTGGCTTTAGGGGTATTTAAGTAAAGTCATTCATAATTATCTGAATACTTTCCCTACCCTGATAAGTATTTATATCAGGCTGGTACGCGATACTGACTTTCATAGTCCCGTCTGTTGTACCGCTGTACAGATTTTCCACATTATTCTCACCA
>JAFZQT010000016.1 GCA_017620235.1 Butyrivibrio sp.
AACGATCTCATCCAGAGTTCCGATAACGGAATTGGTCGCTTTGGAGATGGTTCCGAATTCATCATTTCTCTTATCAAACTTTTCAACCTTTACAAAGCGTCCGTCTGCAAGCGCTCCGAGAGATTCATTTACTGCGGCGATTGGATCTGTAAAGCTCTTTGCCATCATAAGTGAAAGAATTATAGCAACAATTAGGAGGATAATTCCTATTATTATAACGGTAAGTGCGGAGCGGATAGCAGGTGCCATTATCTCTGAACTAGTCTCAGAAACAGCAATTATAAATCCGGTCGAGGGCTCTCTTATCCACGATGTATAAGTGAGTTTGCCATCAATGACACTTTCAAATGTATTGCTATCAAGAGATGAAGTCATGTACTCTTCATCAGTATGAACTATCGGCTCATCTTCAGGAGTTATTGAAAATTGTGAATGAGCGGCAACGGTTCCGGCTTTATCTAGGATATATCCGTTCTTTACATTATCAGCAAGGAAACCATGTAATATTTCCAGATCGAAGGCTCGCTGTACAGTTCCTATCATTTCTCCTGATGTAGGGTCAAAGACAGGGACAATTATTATAGTTATTCTGTTTCCGTTTGCCTTACTTACAACAATTTCAGAAGCAACAATGTTTTTAGATGCTAAACATTCCTGGAAGTAGGCTCTGTCTGCTATGTTTGTTGAATCCTTGCGGTCTGCTCTTGCGAGCTGATCACCGCTTGGAATGGAAACGATAGTGTTATTATTTCCATCATTTATATTTGCATTGATATCATCCAGCTGTCTTAGTACGATTTCTTTTGACTTTTCATTGGGAGATTTAATGAAATCTATAGTACTTTGTGCAGAAGCGCACGTCTGAAGTGCCAGGATGTTCTGCTGAACAAGAGTTGAAAACTTTCCTTCAACCACCTTGGCATCAGATTCAAGAAGATCCAAGGCATCAGCTTTTGCCTTACTCGTTGATGTGCTGTAGCTTACTATTACGGCAATGATAAGAGGAATTGCCGCAACTGCCAGCAAGACAGATATGAGCTTGGTCTTAATGCTGTCTTTAAAACTAATATTACTGCTTTGTTTTTTAGTACTAACATTAGTATTTGCCGCCATAAGCACCTCCATGAAAGAATAAAGAAAACTTTTTATCGGGAAAAAATCAATTATTCTAATTATGGGTTCAATTACAATTTTATAATGAAACGAAACATAATTGCGCATATTTATACACTTTTTATCAAATTTTCATACTTGCTATTGACGGAAAAACCAACTAGTATCTATATTTATTGTTAGCGATATGACTGGGGAATAACAGTCTTTAAGGAAAGAAGGAGTAATACCAAAATGAGACCAACACGTACGGAAAAAGAGAATGCAATGAGGGAGAAGATTATCCCTGAATTATATGCGAACGAATATAATAAGTTCATTGGCTTTGAGGTGCTTGAACTCAGCGCAACTTACAGTAAGTCAAGGATCAAAGCAGATACCAGATTGCACAATACATACGGAAGCATCCACGGCGGAGCGCTTCTTTCATTCGTTGATGCCATGGCGGGGGCAACGGGAAGCATGAGTGGATATTATGTGACAACAGTGTCGGCTAATCTGAATTTTCTTTTACCGGCTGTGAATACAGAGTATATCTATTGTGAATGTATGAAGCTCAAGACAGGTAAGCACATTCTGGTATTCGATATCAGAGTTACGGATGATAATGGCAATCTCTTGGACAGCGGAGAGTTCTCATTCTTTGCGAGCAAGGTTCCGGTTCTGGGAGATAACCTTAAGTTCTAATGTATATAATCTCTATCAAAAAAATATTTGGTAGAGGTTATTTTTTTACTTGACTATGACGTAACGTAATAGTTTAAGCTCTAATTACACGTGAAGGAGGTGCCAACTATGAAAACAGTAAATGAGGTGAGCAAGCTGACCGGAGTGAGTATACGCACTCTGCAGTATTACGACAAGATAGGACTTCTTATACCAACAGAGTATACGGAAGCCGGCTACAGGCTGTATGACGATGCGGCGCTGGAGAAATTACATCAGATTTTGCTGTTTAAAGAGCTGGAATTTCCGCTAAAAGATATCAAGGAAATAGTGAACAGAGCAGATTTTGACAAGACAAAGGCACTGGAGCAGCAGATCGAGATTCTTGAGCTTAAGAAGGAACATATCGAGAATCTGCTGAATATGTGCAAATATCTAAAAGCGAGAGGAGTGAGAAATTTGAATTGGACAGTATTTGATTCGAGTAAACTTGATGAATATTCAAAGAAAGCAAAAAGCGAGTGGGGAGAGACCCCTGCATACAAGGAGTATGAAGAAAAGAGCAAGAACCGGACCAAGGAAGATGAGCGTAATATCATGGACGGGCTGACGAAGATCTTTGAAGAGTTCGGAGCAATGAAGGATACGGATCCTACTTCCAAGGAGGCACAGGAACAGGTTAAGAAATTGCAGAGCTACATCACAGAGCACATGTATACCTGTACAAATGAGATACTTTTGGGACTGGGAAAAATGTATGCCGGCGGCGGAGAATTTACCGAGAACATCGATGAACTCGGCGGATCCGGAACTGCGGAATTTTCTTATAAGGCGATAAAGGCGTATTGCGAAAAATAATTTATTCTGCTAATGACAACGAGCAATTTGTTCGTTACAATGGCAATAAAGAATCTGAAAATTGAAAAGAGGGAGGACGCATGAAGACACTGATAGTTTACTACTCAATGGAAGGAAACACGCAGTACGTTGCTGACAAGGTAAAAGAAAAGGTTGATTCCGATACACTTCGCCTTGTTCCCAAGAAAGCCTATAACGACAAAGGCTTTGCTAAGTTCTTCTGGGGCGGCAAGAGCGCTCTTATGGCAGAACAGCCGGAGCTTGAGGATTATAGCGTTGATCTGTCCAAGTATGAGCGCATCATATTTGGTTTTCCGGTTTGGGCAGGAACTGTCACGCCACCTATTCGTACCTTCATTTCAGATAATAAGAAAGCACTTGCAGGAAAAAGATTTTCCGCATATGCCTGCATGGCCGGTTCCGGCGGCGAAAAAGCTATCAACAAACTCGCCAAGATTTTGGAGATACCGGGATTTGAAGCAACATCAATTTTTATCGATCCCAAAGCAGCCCCCAACGCGGAAAAAGAGGCACAGATCAATGGTTTCTGCGTTGCTTTGAATCAATAATGAGGCGTTACATTTTATTTATATTCTTTTAATTTCAATTTTGTTTTATTTGATGACTCGAACATATATAATTGCTATTACATACTTCCCAGTTGCGTTTCGGTACGCAGTGACCGAGGGTGCGGACTGTATCAGGCGCCAACGGGGATAAGCCACCTGATCATTATTTATCATTGAAGTGATAAGGTAAGGCTGAGGTATAACGCATAGGAAAGAGTTAGGGAAAAGTGCATTTCATATGCTGCAGGAGAGATCAGCATAAGAAGTGCATTTTTTCTATGTTTTACTTATTAAATCTGTGATTTATGAATGTACATTTTTTTTAATCATTTACCGATTTTATTTCATATTCTTTTTATTCTGAGTTTGTTTCAATTGCGGGGGCAGATAATTATAATTGCAATTACATAATTTGTAGAAAGTGAGGAATGTAATTGAAGATGCTTGCGAAAAGAACTCTTGCTGTGATCACAGCGAATCTCCTGTTTGTTGTAACGTTTTTTATTGGAGGCATAAAGAGCGATGCGGCAGGTGCAGGTGCGACCGGTGACACATATGTGTATGTCACCAAGACAGGTGATTGCTACCATAGCTCAGGTTGCAGCAGTCTTCGGAAAAGCTGTATTTCAATTTCGCTTCAGGACGCAATAGATGATGGCTACAAACCATGCAGAAGATGCTTTCCCGTGGCGCTTGATACAGTTCCGCTAATGAGTGAAGTCGAGTTGGAGATTGAGGCACTCAGGACATATGAAGGAAATACCAAGGACTTCAATGCATACGCTTACTACATGAATAATGTTGATCTCCAGATTGAGATCGGACCTGACGGTGATGCGTTGCTGGAGCATTACATTGAACAGGGTAAGGAAGATGGAAGGATAGCAAAGGAAAGTGGTAAGGCAGAGGAAAGAGTATCAAAGGAAAGCGGTAAGGTGGAGGAAAGAGTATCAAAGGAATACGGTAAGTTAGAGGATAGGATTGCAAAGTGAAAAAGAATACGTGAAGAAAAGTGCACTTCAGATGCTGTAGGAGAGAGCAGTGTCTGAGGTGCTTTTTTTGTTTGGGTGATAAAAACAGAAAACTCGTTGCAAGCAATAATGAAATATAGTATCCTGTTATTGAAGAGGGCTGATAAAAACGCAAAGCATGTTTTTGTGAGGTGCATATGAAAATATTAAGGATAAGAGTAAAAGGGCTACCATTGTATAAAAAAACGTTTGATGTATCGTTTTGTGCTGTACAAAGGGTTCAAAGTAATCACATGGATTCTGTTTTTAACTTGTTTAGCAATATTTATGTGAATACCGTTGAGGCGTTTGTCGGTATTAATGCTTCAGGAAAAACAATGGCGTTAAAGGTTATTTCTTTTGCAAGTATGCTTTTGGGGGCTGTGCCGTTAAATGCAGAGTTTATTCCTCAGATTTTAGAAGAGAACACTTTGACGGTATTTGATATTGATTTCTTTGTGGATAATAAGATTTTTCATCTTAATAGCGAGATTGTGAGAAAAAAGAATTTGGATGGAACTAATAGTATCCGGATAATTTCAGAGAAATTGTGGGAAAAAGGCGTCACCAGTAAGATTAATAAAACTAATCTGCTGTCTTTCGAAAAGATGTCTCCTGCCAGAGTACGTGATAATTCAGATGAGTACCTTCCGGATGATGTTAGTATTATGATTGCTGTTAATAAGCAAATTCAGGATAAGATTACTTTTGTTGATCTTGTGGCTTTTACGAATGTAAATCTTTTTTTTCCGGAAGGAGGAGACATTCCAACAGAAATTATTTCGCTACTTGATCCTACAATTGAATATATTACAGTCGAAAATATAAATGATAAAGTAGTCACCAGACTAAAATTCTTCAATCAAAATGAGATCGTGATATTGGAATCCAATGAACTTAATGTTTATCTTTCCTCTGGAACAGCTAAAGGTGTACGAGTGTTTACCGATGCTGCCAGAGTATTGAAAAATGGCGGATATTTGCTTGTTGATGAGGTTGAAAATCATTTTAACCGTGAGTTGGTTGCAGCTTTACTTCGGCTGTTTATGAATAAAAAGACTAATCCGAAAGGAGCAGTTATTATTTTTTCAACGCATTATCCGGAACTATTGGATGAACTTGATAGGAATGATTCTGTATTTATAACCAGAAGCGATAAAGGGCTGATTGTTGATAATCTTAATTCTCTCTTGGATAGAAATGATATAAAAAAGAGCGAGGTGTACCAAAGTAATTTCCTTGGAGGAACTGCACCAAAGTACAAGTCAGTGCTTGCTTTGCAGAAAAGTATTATTAAGAGCTTGGAGGATTAGATGAAAGTAAATATTTCGAGCTCAAGTTTTATTGCATGTATCTGTGAAGGCGGTGCAGAGACTGCAATAATGGATATTCTTCTTGATAATGACCTTTTGATATTCAGAAGAGAGCAATTGATTGAAGAGAGAGTATTACCACGAACATCAGTAAAAGAATTTGAACGCCGATATTTGAGGATGGCATTTGATCAGAAAATTATAATACTTCGAGTAATTGATTCACGAGGAGAGGAGTTTAATCTCAGCCGGGCATATCGTTGCCAAGTGGAAATAATTAATGTGATCACAGCTCCGGAGATAGAGATGCTTATTATTGCAAGTCAAAGAAAGTATAACGAGTATATGCGATCAGGTATAAAAAAGCCAAGTGACTATTGTAAAAACGTACTTGGAATAAAGAATGTAAAATCGCCTGCTTATATCAGAGATTACTTTTCTGATCCTAAATACCTTATTGAAAGCATTAAAGAATACAATCGTATTCATAAACAAAAGAATAATGAAGCTTCTCTTTATGATTTAATAAAAAAGAAATAGTTTTATTACTATTATGAAGATTCAAGGTTTTGTAGAGAAAAACTGTATGGTCTTTTTTCTATGTGTTTAATTTTTTGCTTTTTGTTTTTACATTCTTTTTATGGCGATTTTGTTTCATTCGCAGACACTAGTGGTTATAATTTCAATTACAATATTTTTTGAAAGAGAGGTGTTTCCAATGAATATGCTTGTGAAAAGACATTTTGCAGTGATCACAGCTGTTCTCATAGTTGTAGGCACATTTATTACCGGAGATATAAAGGTTATTGCTGCAAGTGGTGATACAACTGTGTATATCACAAAGACCGGAGAGAAATATCATGCGGACGGATGCAGAAGTCTAAGTAACAGCAAGATTGAGACTACGCTTCAGAGTGCTGTAGATAAAGGTTATGAGGCGTGCAAAGTTTGCAAGCCACCTAAGCTTAATGCTGCAAGTGCGACAACCGCTACACAGACAAAGGCAGCAACAGATGCAGTTGAAGCATTAAAGACATATAAGGGAAACACCAAAGATTTTAACGCTTATACATATTACATCAATAATACTGATCTCCAGACCGCTGTGGGGGCAGATGGAGATAAGTTATTGAAACATTACAACGATTTCGGTAAGACAGAGGGAAGAATAGCAAAGTAAGAGAGAATACGTGATAAGAGGCACTTCAGATGCTGTAGGAGAGAGCAGTGTCTGGGGTGCATTTTTATGATGAAGGTATTATACCAAAAATACTTTATTGTGGTATAATTGTGGTATGATTGTAACATGATAAGGTGCAGGAGGGATAATAATGCCACAGATAATGCCAATTAAAGAATTGAAGAACACATCAAATATATCTGAATTATGTCATAAGGCAGATGAACCAATTTATATAACAAAAAATGGATATGGCGATATGGTTCTAATGAGTATAGAACTATATGAAGAAACGCAGAAGAAGATAAAAATGTATAGTGATATTGAAATGTCTGAGCGACAGATTAAGCAAGGAAAAGTTAAAGATGCAAAGAAAGCTCTTACAGATATAAAGGAGAAGTATGGCTTATAATATAGTAATATCGGAAAGAGCGGATGAACTCATAGATTCTTGTGTTTCTTATATAATGAATAGACTTAAGAATCCTCAGGCTGCTGAACATCTCATTAATAGATTAGATGGTTTGTATGAAAGGTTGATAGATAATCCATATCAATTTGATGATTGCAAAGATGATTTTTTGAAACATTGCGGATATAAAGAGGCATTGATTACTGATATGAAATATCGAATAATATTCAGAATATCTGAGGATACGGTATATATTGTAGGTTTATTTCATGATTTAGAGGATTATAAATCCAAAGTATGGGGATGATTATTGAAAAGCGATAAAGGATAAGTGATGTTATAATTATGTGCATGGGAGAATAGGCTTCCATGCACTTTTTTGAGAAGGGGGTAATGAAGTGAAAGAAAAGATAGTCTATTTACTTGTAGTAGGAACAGTAATGTTGACGGCATGCGCAGGGAAAAGCACTGAAGGAAGTACGGAAGAATCGTATGGAACAGTAGAAGCAAGCGAAGCTGGAGGCAAATTAGTAGGCTTTGGAGCGCAGCTTGCAAATCCATGGCGAGATGTTTCAGAGGAAGAAGTAGATGGAGTTAGAGTTTTCACGATTCCGGAAGGTGCAACAAATGTTTCATGGAGCGTAATGGACGGTAAAGGAGACGAAGCGGCTCTTATACAGGCAAGATTTGAATTAGACGGTTATGAGTTTACTGCAAGAACAAAGTATGGTGCTCCTGAAGATGAGGATATATCAGGAATGTTCTATGGCTGGACTTCTACAGATGAAGGTAAGCTTGCAACATGGGGCGGCGGTAACATGGATGCAAAGTTCTACAGCTACAAGGGAGATGAGTGTGCAGAACTTTGTACATGGTATGACATTGAAGTAGGAATTGCCTATAGCCTTTCTACCGCTGCAAAGGATCTTACCGGCTTAGATATTAAGTCTGTTGCAGAAGCAATGGCTCCTAAAGAATAAATTAGATATTTTATAAAGAACACACCTCAGATACTGTGGAAAACATTAGCATCTGAGGTGTGTTTTGAGTAAGCATAAAGTGAATTAAGTAATTAGTGAGAAGTTCAGATTTCTTTTAATCATTTGTGAGGAATGAGTTACTTTGAGCAAAGATATGTTCCAACATATTTATTACAGCCACTCCGGCATTATAGGATGCCACTTTATTTTGCATACCCCATCGGTCATCAACATCCTCATCAAAACATAGGTAGCGATCAACAATTGGAGAAACAAATAGCACAGGTATCTTAACAGCGCTGTCTTGGAATACTTTGTCTACAGCCATTCTTATTACACCATGAGTTGTTTCCAAGCCTACCGGAATACCTTCTAATTTTGATTCAATAAAATCCTCGTAAGTTCGTTTATCAGCCTTTTTATATAAGTAATAATCAACGATGTTAATAACTCCAAGACTTACGTTCTTATCATCAGGAAGAATACGTGGATATTTAAACGCTTTGCTTGGCACAACCTCCATTCCTTGGGATAAAACTCCATTATTTGCATTAAGAGAATTAAAGAAATTTTCATTTAAGAAATTGTCACTAGACATCCAGTCTGCGTCAACCGGTAACTTACTCGGTTTTGAGCTTTCAAACTCCCTACAATCTCTAGCGTAAAATCTATGGCCCATTATCACGCAGCCATTGATAGATTCAAAATTTTCCTGACTTTCATAAGTAGATTCGCTGGTACTAACACTGATTACAAAATCCGGCTTTTCTGTCGAAATGAGTTTTTCCAGATGACCAAACTTTATTTCTGAATTAGAGGTGTTCTCGCCTTCATTAAAAAGATAGCTGATACAGTACTCCCGAACGTTGAACTTATGCTGTCCCTGGGTGATATCATATATGCAAGACGGATCATACTTATTCGGACCTGTTCTTGTATCACGTTTGACGAGTGTTACATTCGGAGTCTTCCCGGCAGTCATTTGATATTCAACACCTGCCCTGTATCCAGCATATTCAAAATCCTTATTAACCAGCAACAATACTTTCTTTTCTTCCATGCTTATACCTCCTATGCTTTAATGGATGAATATACCTTTTTTCCTTTTACAAACTTTTCATTTATGATGTCATCGGCATCGTTGTAGCACATTCTCTCAATGCGCTCCCTAACAGATATATCTCGCATAGTGTGCATGATGCTGTCATCCATAATTACAGCATCAAAGTCGTAGCCCGGCTTGAAAGTGCCAACCTTTCCAAAGTACCGGCCACCACCTGCAGTAGCAAGATAAAAAATCTCCTCAAATGTCAGTGGTTTTACATTGTTATCCACCAGACGATAGTACATCTTTGAGGCCTGATGTGTAATAAGTATTGTCTTTAACATATTCATGGATGAGCCTGCTGCAACATCAGTGCCAAGTCCTATATTTATTCCTGCATCCAGAAACTTTTTGATAGGAGCGATGCCTGAAATCAAATTCATATTTGAATCGGCGCAATGAGCAATGTAGGCACCATGGTTTTTGAGAATCTTCATTTCTCTTTCGTCAGAATATACACAATGGGCCATAATGGTAGGACAATCCGGTGTACCCATGGTGTCAAATATTTCATATGCATTAGCATAACAGGTGGATTCCGGAACAAGTTCCTTAACCCATTCCACCTCAGAAGGATTTTCTGAAAGATGAGACTGGATTCGAAGCCCCGTCTCTTTTGAAAGCTGACCGATTCCTCTCATTAGATCATTTGAGCAGGATGGAATAAAGCGAGGTGTCAAAATTGGCTTCGTATTCTTAAATTTACCATCTATAGACTCAAGCCACTGACGTGTAGCCTTAAGAGATGCAGAGGCATCTGCTTCTTGAAGATTATCGCTATTCCTGTCCATGTTTACCTTACCTACATAGGTTATGAGTCCTGTTTTTTCCAGCTGGGTCATGAGCTCAATGGTGGCTTCGGTATGAAGGGTGGCGAAAATCACTGCTCTGGTGGAAAAGCATCGTTTTAGGTCATAGGTGAAAAAACTATATGCTTTGCTGGCATATTGCATGTCATAATACTTGAATTCCTCTTGGAAGGCGTAGTTTTTAAGCCAGTCAAGTAATTCACAATCCATTCCTATTCCCCTGAAGGTATACTGTGGTGCATGCACATGTAAATCAGTCATACCTGGAATAATCAGACGCGTACCATAATCGTATAAAGGTAACGATCTATACTCCTCTGGAAGCTCATTAAAGGCACCTTTACAGATACCATCCACACATACCAGATAGCCCTTACGATATGTAACTATTTTGTTTTTACTTTCTGAGAAGGCAATGTCTCCACAAAGTACGAAACTGGTGTTATCTCTCAAATGATTCACCTCCGCTCCTGCCTACGGGAAGCAAGGAATATGTATCGACGTTTCCAAAAATATTTTAACACGCTTTTTGGTTTATAAAAACTGTATGAGATGAAGGTAAGTTTGCACCAGGAGAATAAACAAATTATCGATTAATTTTAGCAATTCATATTTGTGATGTTATAATAGAGTGCATGGAGGAACAGGCTCCATGCACTTTTTAATATCATAGGAAATTTCTTTCCTATGATATTAAAAAGTAGCGAAAGATGCGCAGCTCGCGGAAAGGTAATTTATTGCTTTGCAATACCGCTCGCGCGCAAAAGAGTCGCGAGCGACTCTTTATTTTAGTGAGTCATTAGTATTAAGGAGAAAAGGAATGAGGAATAAGATTGTTTATTTAATAATGGCGGGGACGATAATGCTTACAGGCTGTAGCGGAACAAGCGCAGCAGGAAATACAGAAACTCCGGCAGAGATAGCTGAGGCAAGTGAGCCGGAGGCTGAGGATGTAGAGACAAATTCCGAAGATGAAGGATTTATGCCCGACTCTTTTGTTGATATAGCTGCCGGAAAGATAGATTTTGCAAGCTACGACGAAGTACTTTCTTATCTTAAAAAAGGTCAGGGATATGCATATGTTAAGGTTAAAGGCTATGACGGAGATATCCTTGCAGTAACAGAATCTGTTTACACAGAGAATAATGAGAATCATTCAATAGATGTAGCTTTATATGGCGAAAAGAATGGTGTAGTTAATGATTTCGGAAATGCTTTTTCGAATGAAAAGGAATATCCGATAGCTATAGGAGACGGGATTGTCTTCTCATGTTATACGAATAACTATGAGACTCTTTTTATAAACCCTGACGTAGATGGCTTCATGGTAAAAGATTATATCTATGGAGAAGATGATGGCTCAGGTAAGCTTGCATATTCCGGATTTTTGAGAAAGACAAATGATTTTGATGACACTGTTGATTTTACAGGTGGTGAAAAAGAATTCAATGAATACTGGGAGAACTATAAAGCCGCAACGCCTATAAACTTTACTGTTGTTGAGTAATATCCGCACATTGCTTAAGAAATGGAGTAATGAATTGAGAAAAAGAAAGTTGTTTTTCATGCTTTCGGCTGCGATGATGCTGACTGCATGTGGGGCAAAAGAGACAGCGCAAGAGAGTGGAACTGCGCAGGAGTCAAGTGAAACGCCTGCGCAGGTGGCAAATGAGACTACAGATGAGCAGACTGCAGATGCAGGCGGACTTGATGAAGAAGCGCTTGTACAAAAAGCAGTAGAAGCTGCCGGTAGTTCTGCCGAGCAGGCAAGATATTCTTTGGCTGACGATTTTGATGGAGACGGATCGACGGAAGCCTTTGTGTATATCGGGGATGAAAAGGATGAAGAATTCTCAACCTGTACCGGCGAGGTGTGGTTTGTTTCTGATAAAACATGCGAGAAAATAGAGGAAGAGTTTTCGTTTGTTGTTCGTGATAACAAAGTGATAAATACTCTTTCTGCAGATGATAAGAATTTTATTCTGGTAGAAAGATCTTTTATGTCGAGCAGTGCAACTGATGTTTTCTATGTTTTTGACGGAGAATGTAAGGAGTCTGCCGTTTCCGGAAGGGGCGGTTTTTATAAGTCTGATATAGGTGATTATTGCGTGAATGTAGATACGTACGATATGAGCCTTGAGTTTGATTCGGCTGCTGATGCAGATGATCCGAACGTATATCTTGAGTACATCCCTGTTCTTGAAAAAGGTATGTATACAGGTCATACGTGGAAAGAATACTTTTACTACTATGATAAAGCTTCTGCTGATTTTAAAGAATATGGCACCAAAGAGCTGACTGAGCAGGAACTTGCGACGGCATGCGGCTTTGATCTTGCCGGCGAGATAAAAGCAGAAGGTTATCAGATGGGAAAAATATACAGAAGAGATAACGGAGTGATCAATGTAAATTATTATATGAGAACCGACAATGCAGACGGCTCGGTTATCATAGATTTTAAGAACGCTACCTATAATGAAAAGACGAAAGCGTTCATGTATGAAGGCGGAGACGGAGAAAAGCCTTGGCAGAAATCTGACTGTGGCGGAATTTTTGATTCGGCTGTTCAGTGAGAATGATTATTAAAAGACTTTTGTGAGGATTGATATGAGCTACAAGAATATTGATATGACAACATATCCGAGAAAAGATCATTTCGATCATTTTCGCAACATGGAGTATCCGTTTATAACGATGACTGTTCAGGTTGATATTACTGACTGGATAAAGAGATTAAAAAAAGAGGGTTTCCCTCTTTTTCTCTGCTTTCAGTATGCGATTCTTCGCGCGGCAAATAGCGTGCCGGAGTTTAGGCAGCGTATAGATTGCGACGGTATCATTGAATATGATTATTGTAATCCTTCTTATACAGTGGCACTTCCCGATGGGACTTACAGGTATTGCATGGTAAATACCGATCAGCCGCTTAATGACTATCTTGCAGAAGCCAAGTTAAAGCAGGAGAAAGCTATCAATTCAAAACACCTCGAAGAAGAGGGTGAATCGCGAAGCCACATTTTTATATCATGTGTTCCGTGGCAGGATTTTACCGGTGGTACCATGCCTTATCCTGATTCGGATTTCTCGGTGCCCAATATTGTCTGGGGTAAATACAAGACGGAAAATTATCTTGCGCTTGAAGAAGGCAAGGTCGTTGAAAAAGATAAAACGACCATACCCGTTGTTGTTTTTGTAAATCACGCGCTTATTGATGGATTGCATTTATCCAGATTTTTTGCAGGTCTTGATGAAGAACTTGCAAAGATGGAATTTAAATAAGTTTTATCGCTTCGCCTCAACGATTATCATATCTTTTCTTTCACCGTCAGTGCATGCGACGTCATGTAATATCATACATGGGAGCATGCCTGCTTTTATGTTGATAACAAGTGACGGGATATTATCGCAAAAAATGCTGCTGATTATCCTGTCGACTTCAAATGTATCAAAACCAAGCTGCATGCTAAGTTCCGCAGTTTCTTTTCCGTAACCTTTTCCAACCGTATCGTCTTCGCCGATGAACAGTCCGTATTCGATCTGCCTGTCTGCAGGCTTATAATCTTTAAATACAACTGAACCGATCGCGCGGTCGTTATTATTAAGTTCGCATATCATATATTGGAAAACATTGTTTGTAAGAACTTGTTCTTTAAAATATTTTTTCTGAGATTCAAGAGAAAATTTTTCGCGATAAACGTAGCGTTCTCTTACTCGCTCGTTATTTCTCCATTCAACGATTTTTTCACAATCATCGATGCACATTTTTCTGAGGCCGATTTCTTTTCCGGTTATTTCGTATTTCAAGTATACTCACCTCCGCTATGCTTCATGGTAACACGGAATGGGGCGTGGGTAAAGATTTTTGACGATAATAAAAAAACAAACGATACGGCTGAAAAACAGATAAATACTGAATCGTACACAAATATTTGATATAAAATACATGGCACTTTGAGAAGACTTCCCGATAATTGCGATATTAATTGAAGATATTGTAAAATGAATAATTATATGGTATTTTTCATTAGGAATTTACTGGGAGATTTTGTGGATATGAAAGAATGGTTTGCAAAGTTGGCTGAGGATTTTAGCCGTTGCTTTATTGAAGAAAACAGATACATGATGCTGATAGACGGTATCGGAGTGACGATAAAGGTGTCGCTCGTTGCCGTTGCGATAGGTATTGTGATAGGTTTTTTGATCGCTATGTGCAATATGTCTTCTAATAAAATACTTAAGACTATCGGCACAATTTACACGGATGTCATAAGAGGTACACCTTCAGTTACACAGCTGATGATCATCTATTTCGTAGTGTTTGCCAGCGTTCGCTGGCCCAAGTGGATCATTGCAGCGATCGCATTTGGTATAAATTCCGGTGCGTATGTTTCGGAGATCGTTCGTGCAGGTATCATGTCAATCGATAAAGGGCAGACCGAAGCGGGCAGATCACTTGGTCTTAATGCGAGACAGACGCTTATGGGTATCGTTATCCCACAGGCTATCAAGAATATTTTTCCTGCACTTTGCAATGAGTTTATCGTTCTTATAAAAGAAACCGCTATCGTCGGATACGTTGGTCTTATGGACATTCAGAAGGCAGGCGATTTCATAAAGAGTTCAACATTCCTGGCATTTATGCCTTTGATCGGAACAGCAGTAATATATTATGTACTGATCAAGTTGCTGACACTTGCACTTAAGAGAGTTGAGAATACTCTTCGTAAGTCAGACGTACGATGAGGAGAATGCCATGAGTGATATGATTGAAGTAAAGAATCTTAAAAAGAAATTTGAAAACTTAGAAGTTTTAAACGGCATCACCACTTCCATTAAACAGGGCGAAGTGGTAGTTGTCATCGGCCCTTCAGGCTCCGGTAAGAGCACATTTTTGCGTTGCCTTAACCAGCTTGAGGAGATTTCTGAGGGTGAGGTTTTCCTTGATGGGCAAAAGATAAATGATCCTGCGACGGATATCAATAAGATCCGCCAGAAGATGGGAATGGTATTCCAGCATTTCAATCTTTTCCCACATATGACTATCATTGATAACATCACTTATGCACCGGTTAAGCTTGGTAAGATGACTAAGCCCGATGCACAGAAGAAGGCTCTTGAGTTACTTGAGAGAGTCGGACTTGCAGAAAAAGCTGACAATTATCCCATTCAGCTTTCCGGCGGACAGAAGCAGCGTGTTGCTATTGCAAGAGCGCTTGCGATGGAACCGGAAGTAATGCTTTTTGATGAACCCACATCGGCACTTGATCCTGAGATGGTAGGAGAAGTTCTCGATGTTATGAAGAAACTTGCAGAGACCGGAATGACAATGGTCATTGTTACACACGAGATGGGATTTGCAAGAGAAGTTGCGAACAGAGTTCTTTTCATGGATGAGGGAGTCATCATGGAGGAAGGAACTCCGGAACAGATATTTAGCCACCCGACCAGCGACAGAGCAAAGTTGTTCTTGAGCAAGGTCTTATAAATAAAACGGCGCACAAAGGGAGATAAAAATGAAAAAGAGAATATTGTCAGTTGCACTTATTTTGGTAATGGGTATCACAGCACTCACAGGTTGCGGTTCTTCATCTTCAAACAAGATCGTGTTTGGAACAAACGCAGAGTTCCCGCCTTTTGAGTACATTTCAACAAATGGTGTTATCGATGGTTATGACGGAATCGATATGGCTATCGCATCCAAGATTGGTGAGATTTCAGGAAAAGATGTTGAGATTGCCAATATGGAATTTGATTCACTTCTTGTAGCAATCCAGAACGGACAGATTGATGCGGCTATCGCAGGTATGACAGCTACAGAAGAGAGAGCTAAGACAGTTGATTTCTCAACTCCTTACTATACAGCAACACAGGTTATGGTTGTTAAAGAAGGTTCTGACATCAAGACGGCAGCAGATATGGAAGGTAAGGCAATTGCTGTTGTTCAGGGATATACAGGCGAGACAGTTGTTAAGGATCTCGGTTATCAGTATGAGGCATTCAAAAAAGGAACAGAGTGCATCCTTGAGCTTGTAAACGGCAAGTGCGATGTAGTAGTTATCGACTCAGCTACAGCAAAAGATTTTGTTGGTGACAACGAAGGTCTTGCTATTGTTGAAGATCCTACAGCTTTCGAGTCTGAGGAATACGCTATCGCAGTTAAGAAGGGAAATACAGAGCTTCTTAAGACTATCAACGAAGCAATCGAGAAGATGCTTGCAGACGGAACAATCTCAGATTTTGCAGCAAAATATGCTGATGCAAACTAAAGAATAATATGATTAATAATGAACAGCGAATCGGATCAACTCCGGTTCGCTGTTTTTTAGTGTGTCTTTTAGTGAAGCTTTTAAGGCATGTCTGAGAGTTTGCCGTGCTTTTCGTATTTTGTGATGCGCTTAGGTTTATTGCGCTCATCAACAAATACCACGGTTGGTTTATGCTCTTTTGCTTCTTGTGAATCCATAGTGCAGTACGACATAATTATTACATTGTCGCCGACACACACCTGTCTTGCTGCGGCTCCGTTAAGGCAGATCATTCCACTTCCTGCATCTCCGGCAATGGTGTAAGTCTCAAACCGGTTTCCGTTTTGCACATCGACAATCTGTACCTGTTCATATTCAAGGATTCCGGCAGCTTTCATCAGCTCGCTGTCAATGGTGATACTTCCTATATAATCAAGCTCTGCATGAGTGATGGTCGCACGATGGATTTTTCCTTTTAACATGGTTACGTCCATAGTATTCTATTCCTTTTAGATTTATTATTCTGCAAAAGAATCAACGAAGAAATTATCGATGAGTCTTGTCTTTCCGATATATACTGCAAGCGCTGTGAGAATCGGACCTTCGATAGTTTCCACAGGTTGTAGTTTTTCGGAATCAACAAGCTCCACATAATCAATTTTTGCAAGTGGCTCTGATTCGATGATTTCTTTAATAGCATTGATGATCTTCTTTGTACTTTTTTCTCCGCTTCGAACCATCTCTTCACCTTTTGTAAGTGCTTTATGAAGGATCAGAGCAGCTTTTCTTTCAGCTTGATTTAGATAAGTATTTCTTGAGCTCTTTGCAAGACCGTCATTTTCTCTTATGATGGGGCAGCCGATTATTTCGATGTTGTAGTTGAGGTCGGCAACCATCTTGCGAACGATGGCGAGCTGCTGATAATCTTTTTCTCCAAAGTAAGCTCTGTCTGCCTCGGCGATGTTGAAAAGCTTGGTGACAACTGTGCACACTCCGTTAAAGTGAGTGGGGCGGCTTTTTCCGCAGAGTCCCTTTGAAAGAGTATCTACTCCGACATGTGAGAAAAAAGCATCACCGTACATCTCTTCCGGATCGGGATGGAAGATAAGATCGGCGCCGATCTCATCACACAGCTTGCAGTCGGCGTCAAAGTCTCTTGGATAAGTTGCGAGATCTTCATTTACACCGAACTGGATAGGGTTTACAAAATCACTTACGATTACTTTGTCATTCTCTGCAACAGCTTTTTTTATCAGGCTTGCGTGACCTTCGTGCAGATAACCCATGGTAGGAACCAGTCCGATCGAATAGCCTGCTTTTTTCCACTCTTTAATATGTGTTTTTACTTCATCTATTTTTTCTGTAATTATCATATGTTTGTCCTCTCGAATTAAATAGCTTTTTTCTCTGAATTGAGCGCAGTTTCTGAATCGATGGCGTTTATGACATCGTCATCGATTGCAAAAGAGTGTTCCTTTGCTGGATAGGAGCCTGCTTTTACGGCTTCGTCGTAAGCAGTAAATGCTTCTTTCATTTCTTTTCCAATCTGGGCGAACTGCTTTACGAACTTGGGCTTGATGCCTTCAAACATGCCAAGCATATCTTGATAAACAAGCACCTGACCGTCGCATCCCGCGCCTGCACCGATTCCGATGGTGGGGATAGATAGACGCTGCGTTATGAGAGTTGCTAATTTTTCTGGTATACATTCGAGAACAACCATGAATGCACCGGCTTTTTCAACTGCGAGAGCATCTTCGAGAATCTGCTTTGCCTGAGATTCACTTTTGCCCTGTACTTTGAATCCGCCGAAAGCGTTGACGGACTGAGGAGTCAGTCCAAGATGAGCGACCACGGGAATGTCTGCTTTGGTGATAGCTTCAATCTGTTCACAGACCTTAGCTCCGCCTTCAAGCTTTACAGCCTGCGCGTGGCCTTCTTTCATAAGTCTGCCGGCATTTGTGACGGCGTCATAGATTGATGTCTGATATGACAAAAAAGGCATATCAGCAATTAGGAAGGTGTTTTTCAAACCTCGTGAAACAGCTCTTGTATGATGGATCATATCCTCCATAGTTACGGGGAGCGTGTCATCATAACCAAGCATTGTCATCCCAAGGGAATCACCGATCAGCACTGTGTCTACGCCTGCCGCTTCCATAAGGCATGCGGTCGTGTAGTCATAGCATGTGAGCATGCTGATCTTACTACCTTCCAGCTTTTGTTTCTGTAACGTAGTTACTGTCTTCTTCATTTTTCTACCTCTTTTCCATACAAGCCTTGATCATTCAAGGTCTCATTGTTTAGAGCTTCGATGTAACTATATCAAAGAAATAGTTGATATTCCAGCACAATTTGTTGGTAATTCGTTTGCAGACCGGGCTCCTTCCCGTCTTTCCTGCCCAAGCCCTGTGGAGGTTCCTTTATGCACTGTTTCTTCGCTTGGTTTCATGGAATCCAAAATCTGCTTGAAAATTCAGGCGGCTCAAAAACTCCGTCCGATTCTACAGGGATGATGAGGCTATGGGAATATGGTTTTGAAGCTTTATCACGCAATCCACATTTTTTGATGTTTCCAAGACCGTTTTTCACGCGCATGTGGAGACGTTGTTTGAAGCAGGTCGTTAACGACCTGCGAGTTTAGTCGAAACATGCGCATTGAAAAAACGGTCGGAACATCATAAAAAATGTGAGGGTGCGTGATTGTGAAAAACCATATTCCCATAGCCTTAAATCCCTGTGAACCGGACGTCAGACAATGAGCCGCAAAACAGAGTTTCCAAGCAGATTTTGGAACCACATGAAAACCTAAGCTCTCGCACAATGTGCATAAAGGAACCTCCGCAGGGCTTGGGCGGGAAAGACGGGAAGGAGCGGATGGACTGTGAATGGATTGCGTGCGGTATAAGTGCAATCTATCAGCGGCAATAAAGATTAGCTATCGTAAAACCTATTGACCTGATAGGTGATTGGAAGTATTATTGGTTCATCGATTACGAAACGGACCCGTTAAAAAATCTGACAGCTGAATTTTAAAAGATAAGTTTTAGATGAGGAGAATTAAATTATGAAAAAGAATTATTTGAAAAGAATTTTGGCATCAGCACTTACACTTGCACTTGGAGTAGTAACACTTACAGGATGCGGATCCGCTTCTGCAAAGGAAAGCCCTGCTGAGCAGACAAGCAGTGAAGCATCAGCACAGGAGCAGAGTGATAGCAAAGTATATAGAACACTTGATGAGATCAAGGAAAGCGGTGAGATCAACATCGGAGTTTTCTCAGACAAAAACCCCTTCGGATATGTTGATGAGAACGGCGAGTATCAGGGATATGATGTTTACTTCGCAAATAAGCTCGGCGAAGATCTCGGAGTAAAGATCAACTTTGTTTCAACTGAGGCAGCAAGCAGAGTTGAATATCTTGAGACAGGTAAAGTTGATATCGTTCTTGCAAACTTCACAGTTACAGAAGAGAGAGCAGAAAAAGTTGACTTCGCACTTCCTTATATGAACGTAGCGCTTGGAGTTGTTTCACCCAAAGATAAAGTAATCAAGGATCTCAGCGAGATCAAAGCAGACGATCAGGTCATCGTTATCTCAGGAACAACAGCAGAGACATATCTTGAAAAGAACTATCCCGATATCAAGCTTCAGAAGTTTGATACCTACGCAACAGCAAAGACATCTTTTGAAAACGGAACCGGTGTAGCTTGGGCAAACGACAACACAGAGGTTATTGCATATGCAATTGAGAATCCCGGATATGAAGTTGGTATTCCTTCACTCGGAAGCCAGGATACTATAGCTCCCGCAGTATCTAAGGGTAACAGCACACTTCTTGACTGGATCAACAGTGAGATCGAGAGCCTTGGAAAAGAGAATTTCTTCCACGCAGATTATGAGGCAACTCTTATCGATACATATGGAAAAGATTATGAGGAAACACTTGTAGTTGAGGGCGGAAAGGTTGCAGACAGTTCAGCTACAGAAGCTTCATCAGAGGCAAGCACAGCAACATCTTCAGAGGCAGCAACAGATGCATCATCTGCTGAGTAACACTGAGTAACATATAAATCCTAAATCACTAATAACATATGAGAGGGAGAGCTTTCGGGCTCTCCCAATCACTGTTTATAGAAGGAAACACAAGATGAACTTAGACGTTATTATTTCCTATATACCATTATATATAGAAGCGTTTTTCCTGACGGTAAAAATAGGATGGCTTGGCATATTTCTAGCACTTGCCATAGGACTTGCCGTTGCATTCGTTATACACTTTAAGATTCCGTTTTTGTCGGGGATTTCGATTGTGTATATAGAGTTGTTTAGAAATACACCGCTACTGGTGCAGCTCTTTTTTATCTACTTCGGACTTCCGAAAGTTGGCTTTACGATATCGGCGGAGACTTGCGGATACGTTGGGCTGGGACTTCTTGGTGGAAGTTATATGGCAGAAGCTTTTAGAAGCGGATTTGAGAGCGTGCCGAAGTCGCAGACGGAGAGCGCACTTGCGTTGGGACTATCAAGAAAACAGCTCTTTTGGTCGGTGATTTTGCCGCAGGCAATCTCGCAGAGCGTTCCGGGAATATTGGCGAACGTCATTTTCCTGCTCAAAGAGACGAGTGTTTTTTCCGCGATAAGTCTTATGGATCTGATGTTTACGGCAAAAGATCTGATCGGACTTTACTACGATACGAAAGAAGCGCTGTTTTTGCTGGTTGTCTTCTATATAGTAATGCTTCTTCCGGTTTCAATAATAGGAAGTTTCATAGAGAAGAAAGCAAGATTCAGGACATTAGGAGTGTGAGCATATGGGATTTGAAGTTTTGTTAAAAGGAAATAATATGGTAAGACTCCTGGCAGGTCTTGCGGTTTCGCTTAGGATAAGTCTTGTGTCGGTCGCGATCAGTATTGTGCTCGGAGTTATCCTTGGAATATTGATGGCGCTTAAAAATCCGATAATAACAGTGATTTCGAGAGTGTATCTTGAGATTGTCAGGATAATGCCGCAGATGGTGCTTCTTTTCCTGGTGTATTTCGGAACAACGAAGGCAATGGGAATAAATTTGGAAGCGGAGACAGCGGCGGTTATAGTGTTCTCTTTCTGGGGAACGGCTGAAATGGCGGATCTTGTGAGGGGAGCGCTCTTAAACATTCCTGCAATCCAGTATGAGAGCAGTATTTCGCTCGGACTTAACAAGTTGCAGACATACAGATATGTTATTGTGCCGCAGATCATAAGGCGCATGATACCGCTGTCCATCAACCTCATTACGCGAATGATCAAGACTACCAGTCTTGTCATGATGATAGGAATTGTTGAGGTGTTGAAGGTTGGACAACAGATAATAGAGGCTAACAGGAAAGCTTCGCCGGGAGCAGCGTTTGGTGTGTTCCTGATCATATTTTTACTGTACTTTATAGCGTGCTGGCCAATAAGCATGCTTTCCAGATATTTAGAGAAGAGATGGGAGAACTGATATGGAAGAGATACTCAAAGTTAACAATGTATGCAAACGATATGAAGACATAACAGTTTTCGAGAATATGAACCTGACGGTAAAAAAGGGTGAAGTTGTCGTGATAGTCGGTCCTTCAGGCTGCGGAAAAAGCACGTTTCTAAGATGCCTTAACGCGCTTGAGGATATTCAGGACGGCGAGATTCTTTTGGATGGAGAGAAGGTTGATGCTGCCAGCAAGAATATAGGAAGTATCAGGGAAAAAGCAGGAATGGTATTTCAGAGTTACGATCTTTTTCCGCATCTAACCGTACTTCAGAATTTGATGCTTGCGCCTGTTAAGGTTAAGAAGAGAGATAAAAAAGAAGTAGAAGCGGAGGCACTGACTTTGCTTGAGCGAGTAGGTCTCTTGACCAAAAAAGACAGTTTCCCCAGACAGCTCTCCGGCGGGCAGAAGCAGAGAGTTGCGATTGTAAGGGCGCTAATCATGCACCCCGAGATACTTCTTCTTGATGAGATAACAGCAGCACTCGATCCTGAGATGGTTCGTGAAGTGCTTGATGTTGTTCTTTCTCTGGCAAAAGAAGGAAGAACAATGATCATAGTAACGCATGAAATGCAGTTCGCAAGAGCGGTTGCGGACCGGATGGTATTTATTGATAACGGCAGAATTGTGGAGGAAGGAAACCCTGAAGAGTTTTTTGATAATCCAAAGACGGACAGACTTAAGCAATTTTTACAGACATTCTCGTATTAAATGCGATATTAATTACAAGTTTATTTGATGCAATCTGACATTAAACAAAATGTAACAAAAGTTATCAAAAAGCAACTATTGGGCAATGAAAAGCAATATTTGACAAGTCGCCTTAAACGTTTACTGCTATAATTTGACTTATCCTAACAAATATTACAGAATATTTAATAATATTGAAAGATTTGTAAGGAACAAGTTTACAAACGTGGAGGTAAGATTTATGAAAAGACAAATTTCGTTATTATCAAGTATTGCCATGGGGGGCTTACTGGTACTTAACAATAGCGTGCCCGTTAACGCGGCGCCCGCACTTAATCCTTATAATGGGGTAGAAGCAGAGGTTAATTTTGGACAGTCAGGTACAGAAATTGTTACTGAGAATGGGGTTAAAGCAGTATCAAGTATCGACAAGGGTGATTATTTCATCGTAAAGGATGTTAACTTTTCTAAGGGAGTTTCTGAGTTTAAGGTAAAAGCAAAAGCAGACAAGGCTTCAATCCTTGAGATTAGAGAAGGCGGTGCTACAGGTGACGTTATCGCAAGTCTTAAGATCGGAGCAACTAAGGGAGAATTTAAAGAATATACAGTTAGTCCTAGTGAGAATGTAGATGGCAAGATGACAATCGCATTTGTTAGTAAGATGGGAACATTTGCCATTGATAACTGGTCAGCGGTTGAGGCTTCAGACAGCCAGAAGACACCTGACAAGGATACAGAAGAGGTTAAGTTATTTACACCCGATCCTGAAACAGGAAAGACAGGTCCCGGACCTTTCATCAATCCTTATGAGCCTGTATCAACAGCATTTGTTTCTCCGGATTCAAAGGGCGTAGAGCAGGAAGATTTAGATGGAGATAAAGTTCTTACAAGTCTTGATGAAGGCGATTATTTCGTAGTACATAATGTAAAGTTTGATCAGGGCGCAGCTGTAATCAGTGCAGCAATTAAGGCTGATAAGCCCGCAGTAATAGAGGTTAGAGACGGTGGTGCAGAAGGTGAACTTCTTGGAACAATCAGAGCCGTTGCAACAGATGGTGAGTATAAGTCATTCCTCACAAAGGTAGAAGGCCTTGAGGGAACTCATGCAATCGTATTTGTTGGTAAGACAGGAACTGTTAGCATCAAGAATTGGAACGCTATGAGTGCACCAAACAAGAAGACAGATGATAAGACAGATAATAAGGATGTTACTCCTCAGCCCGATAAGGACACAGATAATAAAGGCACCGGCCCTGAAGTTAATCCTTACGAGGCAGTTCCTACAGGACTTAGCTTTGGAAAGACAGAAGGAACAGAGCTTGTAGATTATAACGGAAAGAAAGTTGTTTCAAGCATTGAGTCAGGTGACTATTTTGCAGTTAATAATGTAAACTTCGCTAAGGGAGCAAAGACTCTCACAGTTTTGGCAAAGGCTGATAAGGTTTCTTCAATTGAAGTAAGAGATGGAAGTATTGATGGCACATTACTTGGTCTTATTAAGGTTAATTCTACAAATGGTGAGTACAAGTCATTCAGCACAAGCATAAGCAATGTTACAGGAAAGCATAACCTTGTATTTGTAGGAAAGATGGGAAATGCAAGCATTGCAGAGTGGAGCGTTCAGGCAACAGCGGATAATGCAAAGGATGATAATAAAGACAAGGATAATAAGGAAGTAAAAGAGCCTGAGAAGAAGGAAGATACATCTACAAATACAGGTTCAGGATCAACTCTTTTCCCTTATAATGTTATCTCAACAGGCACTAATTACGGTGAGACAAAGGGCATAGAGTATGTAGATGATAACGGAAAGAAGGTTGTTTCAAGCCTTGGATCTGGTGATTACTTTACAGTTAAAGATGTAGATTTTAAGAAGGGCGCTGCAGCAATTATTATTTCAGCAAAGTCTGATAAGCCGGCAGTAGTTGAGCTTAGAGACGGAGGCGCTGACGGAAAGGTAATCGGAACATTTAAGATCAACAACACAGACGGCAAGTATGAGAGTTACACTGTAAAGGTAGATTTCACAGGAAAGCATACACTTGCATTTGTTGGAAAGATGGGCAATGTAAGTATTGAGAGCTGGAAGGCACTTAGTGCACCTGAGAAGAAGACAGGAGATACACCAACTCCAACTCCTACTCCTACACCCACACCTACGCCAACTCCTACACCTACACCCGAACCTACTCCGGAAAAGACTGATGATACAACAGGAAAAACAGGTTCAGGATCAACTCTTTATCCTTATAATGAGATCTCAACAGGAGTTAATTATGGTGAGACAAAGGGAATTGAGTATGTAGATTACGACGGAAAGAAGGTTATTTCAAGCCTTGGCGCAGGAGATTACTTCACAGTAACTGATGTAGATTATAAGATGGGTACTTCTGCAATTGTTATTAATGCAAAGGCAGATAAGCCTGCAATGGTAGAGCTTAGAGACGGAGGCGTTGACGGAAAGGTAATCGGAACATTTAAAGTAAATGCTACAGATGGCAAGTACGAGAACTTCAGTGTGCCGGTAGATATTACAGGAAAGCATACACTTGCATTTGTAGGAAAGATGGGCGATGTAAGCATTGCAAGTTGGAAGGCAGTGGCAGCTGAGAACAATGGTGGAAGCACACCAACTCCAACACCTACACCCACACCTACACCCGAGCCTACACCAACTCCAACACCCACACCTACACCTGAGCCTACACCAACACCTACTCCTTCACCCAGCAGAGGAAACCTTACACTTACACATACTGTAAATGACTGGGGATCAGGATACCTTGTAGACTTTAGAGTAAGCAATAACTCTGGTGAGACAGTAAATGGTTGGAAGCTCAAGATCAAGAAAGATGGAATCAAGATCAATCAGAGCTGGTGCATGGAAGTTAAAGAAGAAGGCGATTACTATGTAATTACTCCTTACTTCTGGAACTCACTTATCAACAATGGTAACTTCATTTCATTTGGTATCATTGGACAGGGAACAGCACCCAGAACAATCACATATGAGTTTGTAAAATAATTAATTGAGACGTTTAATAAAGATAATTGAATTAGAATAGAAAGTAAAAGCTGATACGAAACCGAAAAGCTCCTCTTACTGTGAAAGCACAGTGGGAGGGGCTTTTTGTCATGAATAATTATTTACATATAGATTTTTTTATACTAACATAAATTGTGTGAAATATAATATAGTGCAATTGGAGGAATACGAAATGGCAGATATTCAGAAAGTATATGATTTTTTAAATGATGCAGAGACATATTATCTTGCAACTGTAGACGGTGACCAGCCGAGAGTAAGACCTTTCGGTACAGTTCTTTTGTCAGATGGCAAGATCTATATTCAGACAGGTAAGGTAAAAGATGTATCTAAGCAGCTCGCAGCTAATCCTAAGGCTGAGATCTGTGCCTTCAAGGATGGTGCTTGGATCCGTGTAGCGGGAGAACTTATCAACGATGATTCTCATGATGTTAAGGTTGCAATGCTTGAAAAAATGCCTCAGTTAAAGGGAATGTACAGCGCAGATGATGACAATATGCAGGTTCTGTATTTCAAGAACGCAACTGCAACTATCAGCTCTTTTACAGCTGCTCCCGAAGTAATTAAATTCTAATAATTATTCAAAAAAATAGCTGTTTTCAAATACTGTTGAGGTATTTGAGAACAGCTTTTTTGTTTAATAAACATTGAGCAGGTAATTCTTAATTTGCGAGAGCCTGCTCTACAGCGATAGCGAGCTGATCTGCACATGAAGTACCTTTTCCGTTGCAGTCATTTCCTTTTAAGATAGCAACGGCTTTGTCAGCATCCATGCCTTCAAGGAGCTTGCCGACAGCTGCAGTATTTCCGGGGCATCCGCCTGTAAATTTTACGTTGTGAAGTTTGCCGTCTTCAATCTCGAAATCAATCTTCTTTGCGCATACGCCGCGAGTCTGATATGAATAATTTTGCATAATTAAATCTCCTGATATGGATATTCTACATTCTTCGAAAAAAATATCAAGTACCGAAATCATTGGAAATAGGTTATTATATAAATTGATAGTTAACGTGTCATGCAGAATGGAGGAAAAAACAAAATGATAATTGGACTTATAATGGGTGCTATTGCAGGATTTATAGCTAGTAAGATTATGAATGAATCATCAGGGACACTTAAGAATATATTTCTTGGAATACTCGGTGGATTTGTTGGAGGAGCGGTATTCAATTTTATAGGATTTTCAGCAAATGGCGTTATCGGAAATCTTATAGTATCTGTTGTAGGTGCGTGCATCTGCATATGGATCGGAAGAAAGCTTTTTTAAAAAATAATAAGGGAAAGCGGTTTTTGTTATGAATCATGCGATTTTTTTATCCGGGGGAACCGGAAAGAGGAGTGAATCTGATATACCTAAGCAGTACGTTCGCACAGGCGGACATATGATGGCAACTTACGCCTTAAAGCCGCTTCTTGAGTGCAAGTATATAGATGATGTCTATATTGTTGCAAGTGATGAATGGACAAAAGAGATCACAGAAGATGCCGAAAAAGCAGGTCTTAACGTCAAGAAAATAAAGGGCTTTGCCATGCCGGGCGTCAACAGACAGGCTTCGATATTAAGTGGAATGAAAACGATACTTCGCGATCTTTCCAAAAAAGAAGATATTGAAGCGGTTTCCGATAAAGATACCGTTCTTGTTCACGATGCAGCAAGACCTTTTCTTGATGTGAAACTTTTAAATGACTGTTATGGAGCGATTTCCGGTCATGACGGAGTTATGCCTGTTATCCCTATGAAGGACACGGTATATCTTAGTGAAAACGGCAAGACGGTATCAAAACTTCTTGATAGGCAGAAGATATACGCAGGTCAGGCGCCTGAGCTTTTTAAGTATAAAAAATATTACGAGGCGAATGTGATTCTTTTGCCCGATAAGATCTTTTCCATAAACGGTGCTTCGGAACCGGCGATCATTGCGGGAATGGACATTGCGATGATTTCAGGAAAAGAGGAGAATTTCAAAGTGACAACTTCGTCAGATCTTGAGAGATTCCAGCAGCTTAAGGAGGATAAGCAGTAATGGCGAAAGCGTGGGTGCTGTATGATATAGGCGATATACGACATGAAGATGTCGAGATGCCGACTCCCGGTGCAAACGAGGTACTTGTAAATGTGAAGGCGGTTGGCATATGCGGATCGGATATTCCTCGTGTATACGAGACAGGTGCGCATAAGATGCCGCTTGTTCCGGGGCATGAGTTTTCAGGAGTTGTTGTAAAGGCAGGCGCAAATGTTTCTTCGGAACTTGAAGGAATGAGAGTTGCGGTTTCTCCCAAGATTCCTTGCAGGAAATGCGAGATGTGTGAGAAAGGCGAAACAGATCTGTGCCTGAACTATGATTATACGGGCTCAAGGCGAGACGGGGCTTTTGCGGATTACGTCTGTGTTCCTGTGGATAACTTGATCGAACTTGCGGATAACATTTCTTTTGAAGAAGGTGCGATGATTGAACCGCTTGCTGTTGCTGCAAATGCAGTTAGAACAGGCTGTGCGGGAATTGATCCTTCGGATGCAGGCGTGAAAATCGCTGTTTGCGGAATGGGAACGATCGGTCTCATGGTTGTTATGCTGCTGAAGGAAATGGGCTTTTCTGATATTTATGTCATTGGAAATAAGGACAGTCAGAAGGAGAAAGCGGTTGATCTTGGGATTCTTCCAAGTCACTACTGTGATGTCAGAACAGAGGATCCTGTTGCCTGGTTAAAAGAGAATGCTCACGGAGTTTCTGTTTATTTCGAATGTGTAGGAAGTAACGAGAGCATCAGGTACGGACTTGAAGCAGGAGAGCCAAAGTCTGTGCAGGTTCTTGTGGGCAATCCGCATTCCGATATGTCTTTTTCCAGAAATACATATTGGGAGATCTTGAGAAAGCAGATGCGTCTTCTTGGAATATGGAATTCCTCATATAGAAAAGAACTTGTGGATTCAGATGCTTGTGGCGACGGGATTGATGACTGGCACTACGTTCTTCGCAGATTGGAAGAGGGAAGTATTAAGCCGTCCAAGCTTATATCGCACAGATTTCCGCTGGCAGAGCTTGATAAGGGACTTCATATCATGCATAATAAGACAGAAGATTATTGCAAGATAATGATTTTCCCAGAGAAATAAAGGCGGAGTAGAACGTATTATCTCCTTATTCTTTTTGAAACAAATAAAAGATGAGGAGATTTTTTTATGAATAAATTTATGGATAAAAAGACAGCAAGAAGACAGATTGGAAAATTATATTTGGTAGACAACGTTGGAAGTCTTATGATAGCAGGCGCGTCATGGTGTGCGCTTTTGGCGGCGAGAGGATTTTCAACTGCGGCAATAGGACTTGCGGAGAGCATATTTCATGTTGCGAGCATGATCTTTGAAGTGCCGTCGGGAGCGATAGCTGATGTGTTTGGAAGAAAGAATACGATGATTGCAAGTAGGGTAGTGTCCGTACTTGCAGCACTTATGATGATATTTTCGGATTCGTTTTTTCTAATCGGAATAGCAATGGTTGTGAGTGCGCTTAGCTACAATCTTGCATCGGGAACGAGAGAAGCGCTTGCATATGATTCGCTCAAGGAGGCGGGAATCGAGGATGAGTACGATAAGTTTGCTTCAAACGATCTTGTTATATATCAGATTACAAGCTCGCTAGCAACGCTTCTTGCCGGAGCGGCAATAGCACTCGGCTACAAGAAAGCATATGCGGTTGATGCTTTTGTGGGATTGTTCGCGATTGGAATTGCGGCATCTTTGCGGGAAGCTAAGACGGAGCTTTGCAAAGAAAAAAGCGTGAAGAAGAGATTTAAGGAAGTAGCGAGGGAGAGTGCTCTTTTTCTTAAGAATAATTCAAAGGTGAGACTGATCATCTTTTTAAATGCAGTCATTGGAGCTGTTTCGATACTTATTCTTTTCTTTTTACAGGCGAGACTTCCAGAAATGGGAATTGAGAAAGCGCTTCTTGGACCTGCGCTCTTTGTGATGGGACTTGGCGCCGCTGTAGGAGCAAAGGCGGTTGAATATATCAAGCCTTCGCGCTACAGAAACATTTGTATATTTAGTTTTGCATGTGTGTTGTTCGCGCTTGCCATGGCATTTTCCGGAAATATAATCCTTGCTGTTATTGGCGGATTTATCGGTGCTTTCGGCGATAATTTCATTGAGGTGAGAACCGATATCATGCTAAATAACATGATTCCTTCCGAACAGCGCGCAACACTCATGTCGGTGAATTCTTTTGTGTTCTCAGTGGTCATGATAGTTCTGTCACCGATACTGGGAGTGTTGTTCACGCTGTAGTAAGGAGCTTTAGCAAAGCGGTTCTCTTGGTTCGGTGTCGTGGATGTTAGAGTAGACAATGCCGCTGTGCACGCTGGGCTCTACTCCGCCGGATTTAAAGAGATCGCTTATATTTACAAATTCATAACCCTGTGCAAGTAGTTCAGGAATCACGATATCGAGGGCTTTGACGGTCTCATCATTATTTGTGTAATCGTGCATAAGGATGATTGAGCCGTCGCAAGCCTGAGATAAGATCATTTCGGCGCGTTCTTTGGCGAGAATGCTGTCTTCCCAGTCTTCTCCGTGAATTCCGCATATAAACGGAAGATTGATGCAATCGTACATAGTCTGGCTTACATCTATGAACGGAGGTCTGAAAAAGCGAGGTTTATATCCCGCAATCCTTTCAATTTCTTTGTCTGTATACTCAATTTCTGCGCGTACTTCCTCAGCAGAAAATGTCTGCATGTGAGAGTGCGTTTTTGAGTGATTGCAGATTTCGCATCCGTGTGCGATGCATTCTTTTACAATTTTTTCTGATTCATCATCTATGTTGTCTGCTATCAGAAAAAAGGAAGCGACAACATTATACTTCTTGAGCTTATCAAGAACCTGTGGCGTTGTGACGGTGCTTGGTCCGTCGTCAAAAGTCAGTGCTATTTTCTTACCCATAATATAATCCCCTGGTTTTGCAAAAAATATTGTAATAATAGTTTACTAATTTTCTTGTGTGATTGCACGTTTATTCGGCTATAATATTTAGTAGGTGGGAGAGGAAAAAATATGATTACAAATGATAAGGGACTGGTAGGATTTAAACACAAGATTATGGAAGAAGTCTGTAGGCTTGCGTGGAACGACGAGCTTGACGAGGAGCACAAGGAGCAACTTGTCTATAAGCTTGCGCCCGGACCAAAGCCTGTATACAGATGCTGCGTGTACAAAGAACGCGAGATTGTGAGGCAGAGGATACGCCTTGCTTGCGGGCTTAGTACAACTTACAACGAGGACTCAAAAAATATTGTGCAGGTAATTGATCCTGCATGCGATGAGTGCCCTATCCATGCTTTTTCTGTAACTGATAATTGCCGTTTTTGTATGGGAAAAGCATGTCTTAATTCATGTAAATTTGATGCGATTCATCCCGGAGATGTCAGGATGCACATTGATCAGGCGAAATGCAAAGAATGTGGAATGTGCGCAAATGCATGTCCGTATGGGGCGATCGTTCATCTGGAGCGCCCTTGCCACAAGGCATGCCCTGTAGGCGCTATCACTTATGATGAAAATGGATATTGCAAGATCGACGAGAGTAAGTGTATTCAGTGCGGTCATTGTATCCATAATTGTCCTTTCGGAGCAATCAGCTCCAAGACATTCCTTGTTCAGATAATAGAAGCCATCAAGGCGGGAAAAGAAGTCATAGCTATGTGTGCGCCTGCTACAGAGGGACAGTTTGGTGAAGATATTTCCATGGCTTCTGTGAAGAACGCGCTGGTAAAACTCGGTTTTGCAGATATGGTCGAAGTTGGTCTCGGCGGCGATATGACGGCTGCTTATGAGTCAAAAGAGTGGGCAGAAGCGTACGCAGAGGGCAAAAAAATGACCACATCATGTTGTCCTGCTTTTATCAACATGCTTAAAAAGCACTTCCCTGAGCAGTTTGAAAATAACATGTCATCGACGGTTTCGCCTATGTGCGCAATATCAAGATATCTTAAGGCAACACGTCCCGGATGTGTTACAGTATTTGTTGGTCCATGTATTGCCAAGAAATCCGAGGCACAGGACGAAAGCGTTCCCGATAATGCAGATTACGTAGTTACATACGGAGAGCTTAGAGCTCTTATGAGGTCAAAAGATATTGATTTTGAACCAGTAACCGATGAATATCAGGAGTCTTCTATCTGGGGCAAACGCTTTGCTACAAGCGGAGGCGTTGCCAATGCGGTTATTGAATGTATGAAGGAGAGAGGCGAAGATGTAAGTAATCTGAAGCTTCATAAGGTTGCCGGTGGAAACGAGTGTAAAAAAGCTCTTCTGCTCCTAAAGGCAGGAAAATTCACTGATGACTTTATCGAAGGAATGGTTTGCCCCGGCGGATGTGTCGGCGGACCTTCCAAACACAAAACTGAGGTCGAGATTACCAAAGCCAGAGAAGCTCTGCTTTCCAAGGCGGATGACAGAAGAGTGCTTGAAAACCTCAAAAAATATCCTATGGATAAATTCTCGATGCACCGTGACGGCGAGAAAATCGATCTTCCGGATTGATCGAGCACTGAAAGAATGTTTATAGATCTTTAAAATAAAAATGCCGAGTTATGCAATAATCGCATAACCCGGCATATATTTTGTCCATAAATCTTAGGCTTTATCAGCACTTTCTACAGCTTCATCCTGTTTAATAACAAGTTTGTCTATGTTCAGTGCGGTTGAAGCAAATATAGTCTTTACGATCCACACAAGCAGAACGAATACAAGCAAAGGAATAACGCATGCCGTTACGATCATTACGGCAAGAGACTCGAGCATGTTCTTGAGGAAGTTCGATACCTTGTCTATTGTGCCTGTGGTGATTGTTGTCAGGTCGCTCAGAACTCCTGTGTCAGAGTCGCCTTCGATATCGAGATCGTTGTACTCCTGAATTGTAGATTCAACTTTTGCAGACTGAGTCTGGTAAACCTTGTCAGAAAGCCATATGCTTGAAGGAACGATCAAAAAGATAATGATACCAAGGATTCCGATTCTTGTTGCCATATCCGACAGGCTCTTTTTCTTAAGGAGGATAGCTCCGCAGAGAAGGAGACACGTAGCGGGAATGAGCACTGAGAATGAAACATATCCGGTCAGTGTTATCATGAATTTCTCAAGATAAAGAGCACTCAATATCAAAAGAAAATACGATGCAAGATCGGCAAGCTGCTCGGAAATAGGTGTGCACAGATCTCCGGGAAGCAGCGATAAAGTTGCTGATGCAGCAGCGGCGCCGCCTGAGAGTTTCATGACCGTTGCGATCTTTGCGTCTGTCTGTTCAATAGAATGTTTGTGATTAGCGGGATTTGCTGCTGTCGGAGCAATCTTTGTAAGAGAGATCACTGCGATGAGCAGTAGTATCACGATTGTAGTTATCTTTTTCAAATTCATATAATTCATCCCCTTTATTTAAACTCAATCTGGTACTTGGATGCTTCGGGCAAGCTGTTTACAAAGTTTTCGATAATAGTCTTTGCCTGCGCATCGGATTTTTCAAGAATCCCGTTTGCAAGAGCCTTTTCTTTTGCGGCAGCTTCAAACTTAGCGAGTGAAGTGTTGTAATCTTCAAGCTTTAAAGGATTCCACAAAGAATCTTTTTCCGAATAGATCTTGAATGTATCCTTATCGATATTTACGGAAAAAATCTCTGAGTCGGGAATATCGATCGTCATAGTCTTGGCTTCATCATCCTTGGTTATGGCGATTTTCTCAAAGTCCACACCTGCGGTGACAGCTCCGTCATAACTGTATAAAAATTCGGACGAAGAAGTGATGAACTTCATGATCGTCTTTTCCTTGGTATATTTTTCAACCTGAGTAAAGTAGTATTCCTGCGTTATGAGCGTTCCCATATTCGCGATGCCTTCGCGGATCGTCTCGGTGTTGACCGTTACGAGAACCTTCGCGTTGTCCTTTTTAACAGTGTTTTCTGTCGCAGCTATATCGGCGAGACTGGGCTCAGCCGGAGCGTTGCGCTTGTAATCGGTTAAAAGAATTATCATAGCAATCACGGCAATAACGATCACGCCAAGATACAATTTGTTTTTATTTTTTTGGAAAAACTCCATACGTAAACCTCCCATTTAAAAAGAAAACATATAAGACAATTTTACCATTAAGTAGCCCAGATTGTCAGTATTTGGTGCAAGTATACATGCTTGTGGGCTTTGTAAGATTGAGTTAAAATGATGCGGTTGGAATATATGTAATTATCCGGAAGGAAATAGAAATAAAATGAGCGTTTGGGTAGTAATGCAGCAGATGGGGATGATAGTTATCCTCGTTTCAATCGGAGTATATCTTTATAAAAAAGGAGTTGTGGACAACACAGTTTCAAAGCAATTGTCGGTAATTGTCATGGATATATGCAATCCTGCGCTCATTCTGGCTTCAATCCTTACGGGAAATATTGATATAAGCCATAAGGTTTTGTTGGAGGCGGTGCTTCTCGGTGCCGTGTTCTACTTGTTCCTTACGGTATTTGGAGCTCTTTTCCCGGTTCTGGTAGGTGTAATAAAGGAAAAAAGAAGATTTTACAATCTCATGGTTGTCTACACAAATGTAGGCTTCATCGGAATACCCGTTGCAAGGGCGATTCTTCCGGATAAAGCGATAATATACGTCATCGTATGTAATATAATGTACAGCCTTCTTTTTTACACGCATGGAATCACTGTGCTCAGCAATGGAAAAGAGAAGATGAATATTAAAAAAGCTATGAGCCCCGGTACTATAATGGCGCTCCTTAGCCTTGTTGTATGCTGGTTTAAGATAACACCGCCGCCGATCGTGACGAACAGCGTCAGCTATATCGGTAATGCGACGGTCTTTTTGTCTATGACGCTTTTGGGCGTGGCTATAGCGAGATCCGGAGTCAGAAATGGGTTCAAAGATCTCAGAATATGGGGATATATTGCGCTTAGAATGGTGCTTCTTCCCATCGCAATGTTTTATATTTTAAGGGCAATCGGATGCGACGAAGTGACTGTGCTTGGTTTTTGTCTGATGGCAACTATGCCTGTCGGAAATCTTCCGCTTATTCAGTCGGAAAAGATCGGTGAAGATACCGAGATTCTTTCGGGTGCGATAACGGTTACAACGATTGTTTCCATGGTCACGATCACGGCTCTTATGATTCTTTTTACCACTCTGTAATAAATTATCAAAATTTCGGTAGGAATTTATAAAAAGTTAATGAATTAACGTCTACGACATGCGTATTATTGCGCACAAAATGGTATGATAGGATATATACCTTCTTAGATAGTTATTTGGTTTTTGATGAGGTCATTTCTTCAGTTTACAAGGAGGCTGGGAATGAAAAAGATTAATGACTTAAAGATCTATATTAAGATGAGTCTTGTAATAGGTCTAGTTATCCTGATCGGACTTGGAACCATCTACGGTATAATCAATTCTCGTACCAGATCTATTATGAGAAAACAGACAGAGGTTCGCCTTTCTGAGGTTACAGAGAGCCGTGCTGTCGTAATCGATGAATACTTCTCGGATCTGCAAAGATACAGCGATACATTTGCCAGACTTCCTGAAGTAGTCAAAATGATGCAGAATGTCAATGATTCCGCAATTCAGAAAGAAGTACAGAGTGTACTTGAGAGTTATGTTTCAACCCGCCCTGATATTGAGAGTATGTATGTTGCGGATGATGACACAAAAGTATTCGTTCACACAGATCCTTCCTTTAACGGACAAATAGCAAATGCAGAAATGGCCGGATTTGCACAGACGATAGAAGAAGCCGGTGGCTCAATGGTTGCGGGTATCGTTCTTTCTCCTGCGAGCAACCTCAATGTTGCGATGGTATTTTCAAATGTGCATGATGCATCCGGAAAGCCCATTGGCTATGTCGGAGCATGTACATATGTTGAGGAACTTCAGAACAAAGTAGTCGGAATGAGCTGCGAAGGTCTTGATCAGGCTGAGATGTATCTGATAAGTACAAGAGAGAACACATACGTGTTTGCACCGGATGATGCTCTTCGCGGAGTGACAGTTGAAGATGAGGCACAGCTTAAAGCTATTGAAAAAATCGCTGAGGCTCCCGATGGATTCTTTTCACAAACAACAAAAGGAAAAGGCAAATCTGTTATTTCATACAGAAGTATTCCTGCTTTGAGCATGGCATTTATTGTTTCTGATCCTGAAAAGGATTTCATGAAGGACATAAATTCACTAAGTAGTTCAATCCTCATAATGACAATCATAGTATTTGCCATCTCGCTTGTTGCGGTTGTTCTTATAGCGAAGGCTATTTCAAAGGACATTACCGGAGTAACGAATGTTATTACAGATCTTGGAACCTTGGATATTACCAAGACACAGGCACTTGATAAATATAATGGAAGAAGCGATGAGGTTGGACTTATTGCAGAGGCAACAAAGAAGCTGTCCGGAGCAGTTGAAAAGACAATCAGGTCGCTGCGGCAGCTATCCGGAGACCTTCAGAGCGGTTCAGGCAAGCTGCGTGAGAATTCCGAATCAACGCTTGAGTCTATCGGACAGGTAGATATCGCGGTTCATGATATTGCGCAGAGTGCAACAAACCAGTCTGACGAGACCAAGAATGCTACCGATTCCGTAAAAGAGATCGGGGTTATGGTGGAAGAAACCAAGGAAAAGACAATGCAGCTTAAGGAAGCTTCACAGTCGATGCAGGAATCTTCAAAGAAAGCCGGAGAGATTCTCAAAGAACTTGGCGAAGTTAATGAAAAGACTAAAGCTGCCGTTGATGCGATGTATGATCAGACTGCACAGACGAGTCATTCTGCGGATCAGATCTCTAAAGCATCTGAACTTATTGCATCTATCGCTACTCAGACCAATCTTTTGTCACTTAATGCTTCAATCGAGGCTGCCAGAGCAGGAGATGCCGGAAGAGGATTTGCGGTTGTTGCAGGTGAGATTGGATCGCTCGCATCCCAGACTGCAGATACAACAAAGGAAATTAACGATATTATCCAGCAGCTTATAGATAATTCAAAGAGATCTATAGAGGCTATGGATGAAGTTAAGAAGATAATTGACATGCAGAATGAGTATGTTCAGCAGACAAGAGAAATCTTCGGATCTGTTGAGGGCGAGATCAGTAATAATCTCGAGAGTATTGATGAGATTTCCACGACTGTACAGAGACTTGATAATGTCCGCAGTAACGTTGTAAGTGTTGTAGAATCTCTTTCAAGCATTGCTGAGACGAATGCAGCAACAACGCAGGAAACAAGTGCATCAACATCTGTTGTAAGCAATATGATGGAAGAAGTATCGACTATTGCAACGCAGATCTCTGATATCGCCGACGGAGTGAAGAGAGATATCGATGTATTTAAGATTTCTGAATGACATTATGAAAAAGATAATATAAAATAAGTATGGGCGGTATCGAATAAGTGCGGTGCCGCTCATTCTTATTTGATATGTTTAAGAGGAGGGTTAAGAATGAAAGTATTATTGATAAACGGCAGCAGAAGAAGCAAAGGATGCACATTTACAGCATTATCTGAGATTGAGAAAGAGCTCAATAAAAGAGATATTGAGACAGAAATCTATAATGCAGGATATAAAGTTTTCAAAGGTGAAGTAGACCTGGCAGTTCAGGAAGCAACAGAGATAGTTAAGGGTGTTGACGGAATTATTATCGGTTCACCCGTTTACTATGCAAGCCCTACAGGTGAAATTCTTATGTTCCTCGACAGATTGTTCTGGAATGCGGAGGAATATCTTAGATTCAAACCTGCGGCAACTATCGCATCGGCAAGAAGAGCAGGAACTACAGCAACTCTGGACGTTCTTAATAAGTATCCTCTTTTTGCAAACATGCCTCTTATTTCTTCAAGATATTGGAACATGGTTCACGGAAGCAAGCCGGAGGATGTTATGCGTGATTCAGAGGGACTTCAGATCATGCGCGCTCTCGGAAAGAACATGGCGTGGGTTCTTAAGAGCATAGAAGCAGGAAAAAATGCAGGCGTTGAGCAGCCTGTAGCAGAAGATAAAGTATTTACAAACTTTATCAGGTGAGAAGGGCGATATAATCATAAGAATAAGTATGATGAAGTTGAAAAATAAGTAAAACATGTTATACTGTGTATAACAGAGTTGCCAGGTGCGAATAACACTTGGGACCAAGCCGAGCGTTGAGCTTGGCTTTTTTACTTTATGGAGTTTATATGAATTTAAAGAAACCATACACATTAGATGAGCAGATTAAAAAAATAAGGGATCATGGCGTAGTAATACTAGATGAGTCATTTGCGAAGAATGTATTGCAGAAGATTAGTTATTATAGGTTGTCAGGGTACATGTTACAATATAGGCTTTCTGCAGATAGCCATGAAATGGAAAAAGGTGTATGTTTTGAGGACATTTATAAGATATATTGCTTTGATGAAGAAATAAGATCTTTACTGCGACAGTATATTGAGAAGGCGGAGTTTTTCTATAAAGGGCTGATAGGAAATAAGTTTGCGGAGCTTAAGTGTCATATTCAGCCGTATGATCAACATTATGATATAAATAACTATTATGACAAAACTGGAATTACAAAGACTTTGACTAATTTTAGTAAGGAGAAATCATATTATAAAGATAGCGCTATAGTGAAGCATCATTTAAATAAATATGGGGATAAAATGCCAATATGGGTAATGATGGAACTAATGACATGTTCAAGCGTTTCACTTTTTTATCATGCTTTGTATTTGTCGGATAAAAAAGATATTGCAGCGCAAGTTGGCATAAGTGTTGCAACATTAGAGAACCACTTGCATGCATTATCTGTGATCAGGAATAAATGTTCCCATGGAGTGAGATTATATAATTCTTCTATCAATCCTCCTGTAAGATTCAATAAGAGTTTTTTGAGAAATAATCCGTCAATAAAAAATGATTCGCTATTTGCGTATGTTTTAATGTTGGTTAAGAGATTGCCTTCTGATGACGAAAGAAAACAATTTTTGGATAGTCTTGATCATATAATGAGGAAGTACAAAGAAGATATAGACTGGAACCTTATTGGCTTCCCTAAGAACTATATGGAGTTGATGCCTATAGTTTGAAATACTAAAGAGTGGAAATTTTAAGGAAGATATAGGATTTACGAATTTTATCAGGTAAAAGATTATGGAGCATAAAACAGTCAGTGGAGTTGGCGGAGAAGTACATTATTGGATATCAAAGCCAGAAGACGTATCAAAAGGTGCAATAGTTTTTACGCATGGTTTAACGGCGAACCATACGATGTTCGAAAAGCAGATTGAGTATTTTCAAGATGAATATACGTTGATTACATGGGATGTTCCGTTGCATGGTCAGTCTATTCCGTACGAGAATTTTTCTTATGAAAATACTGCGATAGATCTGAATAAGATAGTGGAACAGGAGAACTTGGAAAAAGTTTGCCTTGTTGGAATGTCTATGGGAGGCTATCCCTCTCAGGTGTTTGCACATTTATATCCGGAGAAAGTGCAATGCTTTATTGCGCTTGATACGACACCATTCGGAACGGAGTACTATTCTCAATCAGATCTTTGGTGGCTTTCCAAAGTTAAGACAATGGCGAAAATGTTTACAGACAAGACGCTTCGTAAGAGTATGGCAAAATCTATTTCTACTACGGACTATTCCTACAACAAGATGATAGAGATATTGGCGTCGTCATCTAAAGAGCAGATCATCGAGCAGATGGACGTCGCATACGGGAAGTTTGCGCAGGAAAATAAAGATCTAGATATATCTTGTCCTGTGCTTATCCTGCTTGGAGATAAAGATAAAACCGGTAAAGTAAAACAGTATTGCATTAAATGGGCGGAAAAAACAGGCTATCCCTTGCATATCATAAAAGGAGCCGCTCATTTTTCTAATGGAGATAAACCGGAAGAAGTTAATGCAGAGATAGAGCAGTTTATTGGGAGCGTGAAATAATAAGCGAGAATATGACAGCTAGTGTAGACTGAGGGGAAGATAATGAAGATATATTTAGTTCGGCATGGTGAGACCGAATGGAATAAAAAAGGATTGTTACAGGGAAGAGAGGATATTCCTTTAAATGATCATGGACGTGAGCAGGCAAAGGTATTGGCTGAATTTTTTAAAGATAAACCTATTGATTTGATTATTTCAAGTCCGTTGGTACGAGCTCATGAAACTGCAAAGATAATATCAAATACAGCAGGTGCTGAAATTGTAACGGATGATAAATTAATTGAAAAGGACTATGGAAAAGCAACCGGAATGGGAAAAGCAGAGAGGGATAGATTATTCCCCAGAAGAAAGTACGATGGGATGGAAAAATGGAGTGATCTGATTGGACGGACTTCATCTGTTCTTGAGGCTTTTTCAAAAAATAACGATCAAAAAAATTTACTTTTTGTTTGTCATAGTTCAGTTATAAAATCCATGATTCAGTATGTCACAGGCGCACCGGAAGAAGACAAGGACATTTATGGTGTAACAATGAGTTCGATAGGTGTGACGGAAATTGAATATAATGAGAATACGGGTTATGATCTGAAATATGCTAACAGAGAAGTGATATAAAGGATGCTGAATTATGAAGAACAATGAAAAAACAAATGTAATGAGAGTTCTTGATGGCAAGAAGATTGCTTACGAGAGCCATTCATATGAGCCTGATCAGTCTCTTACTGGTGAGGAGATTGCAGGTATATTGGGAGAAGATCCAAAGAGGGTTTTCAAAACTCTTGTAACGAGAGGAAAGACCGGACAGTACTATGTTTTTGTAGTTCCTGTGCAGTCAGAACTTGACCTTAAAAAGGCTGCCAAGGCAGCAGGTGAAAAGTCAGTAGAGATGATAAAGCAAAAAGAGCTTCTTCCGCTTACGGGATATATTCACGGAGGTTGTTCACCGATAGGAATGAAAAAAGCTTTTATAACATTCATTCATGAAACAGCAAAGGATGGTGAAAAGATATTTGTTAGTGCCGGCAAGGTTGGTTATCAGATTGAACTTGCACCGGAAGATCTCTTTAGTGCAGTTCGTTGCACTCTTGCCGATATAACTGCGTGAAGTAGCGATGGAGCCTCAGTATGAAAATAGCAGTAAGTGCCTGTTTGTTGGGCGAGAATTGTAAATATAATGGCGGGAATAATTATAGCGAAAAGGTGTTGAGTTATATTCAAGGTCATGACGTTATTACTGTTTGTCCCGAAGTTTTAGGAGGGCTGTCTGTTCCTAGAGAGCCTGCGGAGATTGTTGGTGGCGTAGTTAAGCACAAAGATGGAACGTTTGTTGATAAAGAGTTCAGGAAAGGTGCTGAACTTGCCTTAAAGCAGATAATTGAGGAAGAAGTAGAGCTTGTTATATTGCAATCAAGGAGTCCTTCGTGCGGAGTGAATTCAATTTATGACGGTACTTTTTCCGGAAAGATTATCTCGGGAGAGGGTGTTTATGCAAGGCTTTTGAAGGATAACAACATAAGAGTTCTGGACGTTGCCGATCTGTGATGAAGTGGCGCTCAGAATAATTGTCAAAAAATTTGAAAAATAGTTATACAAAATATAATTTTTGTAGTATCATTATGAAAAATAAGAAATAAAGAAAGAACGCTTAGCGTATAGGTGATGAAATGCGAAGATGATAATTTGGTTTTAGTGAACACAGTTTTTTGAAGCTGCTTAGGGCAGTTCTTTTGTGTACGCTTTATTCGGATTATCATGCATTTTAAGTGTGTTGTATCACGCTACAAGCCTATTTGTATTAGTGGGTCTGATTGTATGAGTCTATTTTGCGTACGCAGATAGATTCTTTTTTTATTCAAAAAGAATTATGGAACGTGTATGGCAGCCGAACTTGGAGGATTGCAACATGGCAAACAGACTACTGATAAGTGCAGAAAATATAGAGCAAACATACGGCGATCTGACAATCCTTGATTTTGAAAGGTTTTATCTATACGAGGGCGAGAAGGTTGGAATTGTTGGAGTGAACGGCTCCGGCAAGACAACAATTCTTCAGATTCTGGCAGGTAAGATCAAGCCGACATCAGGGACGGTACGCATCGACTGCACGCCTTTTTATTTCGAGCAGTTTGGTAGCAGCGATAATTACGATGCGGACTATACCGAAGCAGGCAAGATGGGCGTAAGTGAGCAGATGTGGCAGGAAAAAGTAAGCGGAGGCGAAGATACAAGAATAAGACTTGCTCAGCTTTTTTCCGACAGGAGAGCGGTAGCTCTTTTGGACGAGCCTACGTCGAATCTCGACAGCACAGGTGTTGAGCTTTTGAAAAAGAGGCTTCGCGAGATAGAAACTCTTGTGATCGTAAGTCACGACAGGTCGCTTCTTAATTCGATATGCGACAGGATAGTTGAAGTTTCTTTTGGCAAACTATATTTCTATAACGGAAATTATGATGATTACATGGAGCAGAAGGAACTCAGGGTAAAGAGCGATCTTGCCGAGTACGAGAAGTATCAGGCGGAAAAGAAGCGGCTCCAGAGTGTGTACAGGCAGAAGAAAGCCAAGGCAAAGACGTTGGAAAAAAAGCCTAAGAATCTTTCTTCAAGTGAAGCCAAGGCGCTTGCTCTGTGTGGGAACAGAAAGCCTGAAGCTAAGGCAAGGAACATGGAAAAGAGTGCCGAGAATGTGCTAAAGAGAATAGAGCACATGGAGGTAAAAGAAAAGCCAAAGGAAGAAGCGGTCGCTCGTCCTGATTTCAGGCTTACCAATCCTCCTAAGAATCCGATTGTCATACGAGGCGAGAACGTGACGTTTGGCTATGATGACAAGCTGATTTTTGATGATGCGAACTTTATGATAAAGAATGGATCGAAGGTTGCGCTTGTAGGCGATAACGGTGCAGGCAAGACGACTTTGCTTGAACTTATCGAAAAGCGTGAGGGAATTTATGTTGTCCCCGGAGCAAAGATTGGTTATGCAAGACAGAACATGTCGCAGATAGATATGGATAAGACGGTTCTTGAGAATGTCAGGAATGTCAGTATCCAGCCGGAGAGCATAGCAAGAATAATTCTTGCGCGACTTCTTTTGACCGAAAAAGATATAACGAAGAAGGCAGGAGATTTATCAGGCGGAGAGAGGATGAAGCTGTCGTTTGCGATGCTCTTTGTATCGGACGTAAACTTCCTGATACTTGATGAGCCCACGAACTATCTAGACATTCCGTCTATCGAGGCGCTTGAAAAACTCTTGATTGAGTACGAGGGAACTCTTGTGTTTGTGTCGCATGACAGAGCGTTTGTCGATAACGTCGCCACGGAGAAACTACTCGTGAAGGATGGAAAGATACAAGCGGGAGAAGACTTTTAGCAGAGAGGCGGCTTAGATTGAATGGTGAAATGTTGTCGGAAAGGGATTGTCGGAGAGGAATTGTCGGAGAGGGTGAAAGTTACGAATGTGACTAAAGTGAAGCATTTTAAAGCTATTAGTCACTTTTACGGTCATTGTTCTTTGTTGGTGAAGAGCAAAATTGTTGTATATGTGACTAAAGTGGAATTTATAGATGTGCTTAGTCACTTTATCACTTCAAGTATGAACAAAAAGATGGCAGATATGTGACTAAAACAAAGATTTTTAAATCCATTAGTCACTTTGGGCAATATTTTACTTCACTGAATGAAAGGGAAAAAGCTAAATATGTGACTAAAACGAAGATTTTTAAATTCATTAGTCACTTTTGGGGAAATGTACACGGATAATAGGTTGAATAAAAAATATGTTTTTAAGAGAAATTGAGGATAACGACGCGGATTTACAAGTTATAACAGACATTTACAATTCAAATAGAAAATTTCTCATCCATCATTTGGGGCACGATCGAGTCGAAAGAGAGTTTGTTATTCATGAGATAAAAGAAATGAAGGAACATGGTTTTTGTTCGACGATGATCGAAAGCGACGGGCGAGTCATCGGCGTCATTGATTACATGATGCAAGCGGACAAGACGGTATATCTGTCACTTATGATGCTTGATAAAACGATGCAGAGTAATGGTATGGGAACCCGCGTGTATCGGCTCTTTGAGGAGAAGATGGTAAGCGAGGGAGCAAAGATTATTCGCATTGATGTGGTCAATGACCATACTCCCAACGTGATTCCGTTCTGGGAAAAGATGGGATTTGTAGGGCAGTATGAGGATTCTTTGACGTGGGGTGATAAGACCTCAAATGTTTTGGTAATGAAAAAAGTTTTGTAAGGCATTAAGGAGATTTTTGACATGAAGTTTGGACCGATAATTAGAAAAGATAAATTGGGACGTGAGATTGTTCTTAGAAATGCGGAGGTATCAGATGGCGAGGCGCTGGTTAAATATATGAAGGCGACTGCGGCAGAGACACCGTTTCTTATAAGAGAGCCTGAGGAAGTAACACTTACACCGGAGCAGGAAGAGAGCTTTTTGCAGTCTAAGATAGAAGATGATAAAGAACTTATGCTTATTGCGACAATTGATGGCAAGCATATCGGAAACTGCTCGCTTATGAGGATGGGAAGTTATAAGAGATACAGTCACAGATGTGATGTTGCGATTGCACTTTATAAGGAGTATTGCGGAGCAGGCATCGGGAAGATAATGCTCGAGACAATTCTTGATGTGGCAAGACAGTGTGGTTATGAGCAGGCGGAGCTTGAAGTAATCGCAAACAACGAGAATGCAATAGCTCTTTATGAGAAACTAGGATTTAAGGAATACGGACGTTTCCCTGACAATATGAAATATTCTGATGGAACGTACGTTGATGCGATTTGGATGATGAGGAAATTGTAATGCAAATTTTATACGGTTACAGAGAAAATGAAGAACTAAGGCGATCCTTCAATGAACTGGCAACAAAAGTGTTTGGGCTAAACTTTGAGGGATGGTATCAAAACGGATTTTGGAAAGATAATTACAATCCGTATTCTGTTGTTGAAGACGGGAAGGTTGTCGCAAATGTTTCAGTAAATACTTGCGATATGAATTACGACGGAACTGTAAAACATCTGCTTCAACTTGGAACTGTGATGACAGATCCTGATTTCAGAGGTAAGGGATATTCAAGAAAAATCATGGAGAGAATATTTGATGATTTCGAAGAAAAAGTAGATGGAATATATCTTTTCGCAAACGATTCTGTTGTTGATTTCTATCCAAAGTTTGGATTTGAAGAAAGAAAAGAATATCAATTCAGCAAGACTGTAAGTACGGGTTCTGATCGCACAGCGAAACTTGTCCCTATGTTGTCAAAAGAAGATTGGGACAAGATGAGCCGAATATTAAATGACACTGAGCAGAATAGTAAGATGTACATGGTTGGCAATTCGGGATTGTACATGTTTTATCTGTCGCAGTTTATGCAGGAGAATACCTTTTACATTGCAGAGTGCGACACCTATGCAATTGCGGAGATTGAGGATGATACTTTGATTCTTCATGCTGTTATCGGGAATGGTGATATAGACGATGTTATCACTGCATTTGGAAAAGACATAAAGAAAGCCGTTCTGAGTTTTACTCCAAAAGATACTAAAGGGTATGACAAAAATGTGCTCATCGAAGAGGATACGCATTTGTTTGTGAAAGGGAAATTCTTTGACGAGACTAAGCAGGATGAGTATATGTTTCAAGCGATAACACATGCGTGATTATTTAGAAAGATAAGGAAAGTAATATGACCGGAAAAATAAAATTATATGAAGAACTGGCTGCCAATGCACATGTGGCATTGAATTTAATGCAATACGACGGATGGCTTCTTCGTTTTTCGGAAGGACATACATGCAGGGCAAATTCTGTGAGCGTAATTTATCCTTCAAGTATTGATCTTGAAGAGAAAGTTGAATACTGCGAAAAAAAGTACGCCGAGCAAAACCTCCCGTGCATCTTCAAACTGACGGACGGAGATGACGAGCTACTTGAGCTTTTGCAAAAGAGAGACTACGAAGAGGTAACTCCTACAGATGTGCTTGAGGTGGAAATTGGTGATGTTAAGATGCCGGATGGCGATTTCGATTTTTACGACAAGCATGATGAAGAGTGGCTGACAGAATACTTTTCGCTTGAAAATTACAAAGAGAAGAATAAAGAAATATATAGGAAGATGCTGGATAAAGGCTTAGTTGACACACAGTACGTTGCGCTTAAAGAGAACGGCAAAGTTGTTGCCGTAGCATCTTCTGCAACCGAACGAGACCATATGCTCATTCGAGGAGTTTTCGTAGATGCTGATTATAGAAGAAAAGGGTATGGCAGAAAGGTATGTCTTGCACTAATGGCAAAGGCAAGCGAGTGTGGCACGAAGACAGCGTGGCTTCAGGTAGTTCAGGATAATAAACCTGCCTATGATCTATATGAGAAGCTTGGATTTAAAAAAGTATATGGTTATCTATATATGAAGAAGTGATTGGATTTAAAATACCCTGCCTATTTTCATAATACAGAAATAGAGGCAGGCACTCGCTAAGCACCGGCAAAAAAGCTTCAAAATCCATTCTCTGCATAATATAAAATGAGTCAATGTGAAGGGAGATAACTATGAACTACGCAGACAACAAAGTAAAGGTAACGGTTATAGAAAGTCATTGCCCCAAGTACAAGGAGGGAGATGTTATTTGCTTTCAGGGAAGTATGCTTGATAAGGAAAACAGCGACAATGTTTGTATGGTTGCAATGAATGCGATATATCCGTTTGTCTATGCATTTAGAAGGGGCGGCAATTTGAAGAACGGACCGTATCAATGCACAGATTGTGGAGAAACCGTCAAGTTCACGATTGAAACTGTAGATTGATTGTAGATTTCAGATTCAAATAAGGAGGAGAGCTTATGTTTATTTTACCTTTTATTCTTAACCAGATAATGCCTTTTGTGATGATCGTAGTGGGATATCTTCTTCACAAAAAGCCTGTAGAAAAGATTTCTTCAAATGGCTACAGTACGCGGGTTTCAAGGAAATCGCAGGAGAATTGGGATTATGCTCAAAAGATTGCGCCGGGCATATTCATGTCTATTGGTATTACGTTATGCGTGATTGAATTGGTTATAAGCGTGGTGTTCACTCTTTTAAGAAAGCCGGAATACATTAATGTTTTCGCAGGTGAGGTTGTAGGATTTGTTGTTGTGTTTATGGTATTTTGTAAAACAGATTCAGAGATTAAAAAGAATGAGAAAGGAACTTTATGATAATTCATCCGATTTCTCCCGTATATGATTCGGACTCAGAGATACTTATTCTTGGGAGTTTTCCGTCTGTAAAATCAAGAGAAGAGGGCTTTTTCTACGGACATAAACAGAATCGTTTTTGGAAGGTGGTTGCAGCTGTCTTTGGAGAAGAGACGCCAGAGACGATAGAAGAGAAAAGAACGTTTCTTCTTCGCAATCATATAGCGGTCTGGGATGTGATACATTCATGCGAGATTGAGGGTTCTTCGGACTCAAGTATCAGGAATGTGACGGTAAATGACCTCAATGAGATATTGAAAGTAGCGGACATAAGAGATATCTACGTCAACGGAAAGACAGCGCAAAAGTATTACAAGAAATATACGGAGAAGCTTGTTGGAAGAGAGGCAATATGCCTTCCGTCGACCAGTCCTGCAAACGCAGCATGGAATATGGAACGGCTTGTTGCCGAATGGAGGAAGATAAGAAAAACAACGGGGAGATAAACGTGAAAAAATATATATACATAATAAAGACACAGATAATCAAGAGCATGACCTATGAGTTTAGTGTATATGGGAACATTTTTTTACAGACGATAATTATGATAACGTCGGCGTATTTCTGGAAAGCCCTGTATAAGGGGCAGGAGAGCGTCGGCGCAGTTGATGCGGAGAGCATGCTGACATACATAATCATATCGTCGATGATGTCGGTCCTTCTCATCACAAATGTTGAAAAAAGAATTGAGATGAGCGTTGGAAAAGGGACTGTTGCGACGGATATGATGAAACCTGTAAATCTTTTCGGGGTGTATTTTGCGGAAGATCTTGGAAGTGTATTTGCGCTTGTATTTCAAAATATGCTTCCAATTCTAATCATAGGAATTATTTTTATAAAAGTTCCTGCGATGGCGGACGTCAGTGCACTTCCGCTTTTTGTGATCGCGGTTTTGGAATCGTTTATGATCAACTGGCTGATTGCAGCTTTGTTTGGAATGATAGCATTTGCAGCAGTTAGTATCGATGCGCTTATACAGGTAAAAAAGCATCTTATACGATTATTGTCGGGAAGTATCATACCGATATGGTTCTTTCCTTCAGGCGTTGCCAAGGTGCTTTCATCACTTCCGTTTGTGTATATCTATCAGCTTCCGCTTAGCATCTACATAGGAAAGGGCGAAAGAGCCGAACAGATAGCGGGGATGAAGATTCAGTTTTTGTGGCTTGTTGCGCTCACGGCTGTTTTTATTTTTGCCCAGAAGAGAGTGACGAAAAAAGTGATGGTACAGGGAGGTTGAAAAAATGAAAAAAGCATTTAGTGAACTATGCCATTACATGGATGTAACTTGGCATGTGATAAAAATGGCAATGATGACAATAATTGAATATCCATCTAATATAGCGGGATGGCTGATATCGAATCCACTTCAGTTCATTGTGGGATTTGCAATAATCAAATTTGTTGTGGAATCATTTGGCGAGATAAACGGATGGAGCTATGGACAGCTCGCTTTTCTGTATGGGATTTCTGTTATATCCCATGCGCTTTCGATGATCTTTTTTGTACAGGGCTGGTTCATGGGATATTATGTGCTCTACGGCGAATTTGACAGGTATCTTACGAGACCGCTTGGGGTGCTGTATCAGTTCTTTTTTACCAATATCAATGTGTTTGGCGTGACGGATCTGATTCCGGGAATCCTGGTATTTATCTATGGCTGCGTCAAATGTGATGTGAAGATTTCTCTGCTTTTTTGCATACAGGTAATTGTCATGCTGATAGGTGCAACGTTGATCAGGGGCGGATTGTACATCTTTCTTGGGAGCACTTCTTTTTACACAAGGAGTATTGTTGATTTTGGGCAGTACACACAGGAAATCATGGATAAGACGACGATGTATCCGCTATCAATGTATCCGGAGAGCATGCAGTTTATCCTGACCATTTAATTCCTGTTGCATGGGTGTCCTTCTATCCGGTATCGTCTCTGCTTGGAATTTCCGGCAGCGCGTATAACGGTATGTTTGTTCCTTTTATTACGCTACTTATCGGGCTTGTGGTGATGGCGCTTTCCGGTGCTTACTTCACGATGGGACTTAAAAAATACGAAAGTGCAGGTAACTGATGATGATAAAAGTTGAAAATTTGTCCAAAGACTATTTGCTAAAGAAAAAAGAGCCGGGGCTTTCCGGCAATGTCATTAAGTTAAGGTTGCTCATATACAAATTATATGTTGGCAGCCTTAACTTTTGTTTCAATAATAAGTAATGGCAAAACATTGTGATTGGAATAATCTTATCTGGGCATAGGA
>JAFZQT010000119.1 GCA_017620235.1 Butyrivibrio sp.
GATCATATTTGCTACATTCTTGTGGAAGATAGCAATTCTGGGCTTTGTAGCGATTCCCATATCACATCCGGGATAGTTAACCGAGTTATTGATGTTTCCGTTCTCAAGATAATCCTTGAGCTCAAGAACAGCCTTAACTGCACAGTTATCTTCTGATTCCTCTGTTGATGCTCCAAGGTGAGGAATTACGATACATCCGTCGTGACCTGATGTTGTAGGGTTCGGGAAATCAGTTACATACTTGCGGATCTTACCTGAGTTGATTCCTGCAAGAACATCAACTTCGTTGCAGAGAATATCTCTTGCAAGGTTGATGATGATAACACCCTTCTTCATCTTTGCGATAGCATCTGCATTGATCATTCCCTTTGTTGAATCAAGTGCAGGAACATGAACTGTGATAATATCGCACTTTGAATAAATATCATCTACGTTTGTAACGTGCTTTACATCAGATGAAAGTCTCCAAGCAGCATCGATTGAAAGATAAGGATCATATCCGTAAACATCCATACCAAGCTGTCTTGCAGCATTTGCAACTCTTACGCCGATAGCGCCAAGTCCGATGATACCAAGCTTCTTACCAAAAATCTCAGTTCCGGCAAACTTCTTCTTTGACTTCTCTGTGAGCTTAGCGATGTCAGGATCACCTGCATTAGCCTTAACCCACTCTGTTCCGCCGATGATGTCTCTTGATGCGATAAGCATTGCAGCGAGAACCATCTCCTTAACACCGTTTGCATTTGCACCGGGAGTGTTGAATACAACAATACCCTTCTCAGCACATCTGTCGAGAGGAATGTTGTTTACACCTGCACCTGCTCTTGCGATAGCAAGAAGGTTGTCAGAAAACTCCATTTCAAGCATGTTGGCACTTCTTACAAGAATGCCTTCTGCGTCATCAACGTTATCTACTGTCTGATACTCATCAGAAAAATTATTAAGACCGATTTTTGCAATCGGATTCATGCATTTATACTTGTACATATCAGCTGTTCTCCTTCTCAAACTTAGCCATGAATTCTACGAGCTTCTGAACGCCCTCGATAGGCATTGCGTTATAGATACTAGCTCTCATACCACCAACTGTTCTGTGTCCCTTAAGGCTTACAAATCCTGCTGCAGTAGCCTCCTTGATGAACTTAGCGTTAAGTTCTTCGCTGTCTGTAACGAAAGGAACGTTCATAAGTGATCTGTCCTCAGGTCTTACTGTGCCCTTGAACATCTTGCTCTGGTCGAGATAATCGTAAAGAACCTTAGCCTTAGCTTCGTTTCTCTTCTTCATCTCCTCAAGACCGCCCTGCTCCTTGAGCCACTTGAATACGAGACCGCACATGTAAATGCTCCAGCAGTTAGGTGTGTTGTAAAGAGATCCGTTATCAGCCTGAGTCTTCCACTTAAGCATTGTAGGTGTGTAAGCAGGAACATCGTCTGTGATAAGGTCTTCTCTGATAATAGCGATAACAAGACCTGCAGGTCCAACGTTCTTCTGAACACCGCCGTAGATAACGCCATACTTTGTTACATCAACAGGCTCTGAAAGGAAGCATGATGATACGTCAGAAACAAGAATATGTCCCTTTGTATTGGGAAGTGTCTTGAACTTTGTTCCGTAAATTGTGTTGTTCTCGCAGATATATACATAATCAGCGTCTTCAGGAATATCAAGATCTGAACAATCAGGGATATAAGAGAAAGTCTTATCTGCACTTGAAGCAACCTCGATAGCTTCGCCGTACTTCTGTGCTTCCTGGTAAGCCTTCTTAGCCCACTGACCTGTTACGATATATGCAGCCTTGCCGTTCTTCATAAGGTTAAGAGGAACTGCTGCGAACTGCTGGCTTGCGCCTCCCTGTAAAAAGAGAACCTTGTAATTGTCGGGGATGTTCATAAGATCCCTGATATCCTGTTCTGCAGTCTGGATAACTTCATCAAAAGTCTTTGATCTGTGGCTCATCTCGTTGATAGACATACCACATCCGTTGTAATCAAGCATCTCTGCTGCTGCTTTCTTAAGCACTTCTTCCGGAAGAACTGCGGGACCGGCAGAAAAATTATAAACTCTAGACATTTCTTTTGTCCTCCTATAGACATTTTAATAGTTTATCACACTAAAATAGCTCATAAATTTTATTCTATACGCAAAAGAAAAAATGTCAAGAACGTCATTCCATAATGCGTGTTATTTTATTATTTTTTGACTTTATAAAAAATGTAAAATTACAGATTTTCGCAAGTAGAATCGACGCAAAGCTAGTTCATTCCATAATTCATCAAAAACATACAGCAAAAATCCAAGAATATTTTTCTTGCAAATTTCCATGAATTTTCTCGAAAAAAATTTAAAATTTTCGCCTTAAAAATCAAAAAATTCTCCCGACATTGTCAAAAAACATTGTCGAGAGAATTTTATATGTGCGTTCTCTGATATATTCTTTTATTATTTTCCGATTATCTGTAATAAACGATTACCGGTGTATTGCTCTTAACATTATTCCAGAGCAGTTCAGCTATGTCGGGAGGACAATTTATACATCCGTGTGATCCGTTATGCATATATATATCGCCACCAAATTCATGCTTCCAATAAGCATCATGAATACCTATTCCCGCATTGTTAAGACGCATCCAATAATGAACAAGTGTCTCGTAGTCATCACCCTTCAGAGTCTTGTCTCTCTGCTTGTCATGTGCCTTGTAATATCCACTTGGAGTTCCATGGCCCTTCGACATATCTCCGGTAACTACATCTGTCTCAATGCTGACTTCTCCGTTGACATAGTAATACAGATGCTGATTTGTAACATCTACTTCGATATATGTTCCACCGAGATCTTTTTTTGCGTCGATACAATCGACCTTATCCTTGTTTGTAAGCTCCCTTACCTCTTCCTTTTCAGCATCGGCACCGGAAGCAAATGCTTTTTTCAAGTGTTTATATTCATTACTATTGTCAAATATTCTGGGATTTCCGGATCTGCCGTTCTTTACGACCATTATCTGGACATCCTCTCCGTTCTTGTAACGTTCAAGAGCATCTGCCGTATTGTTATCTCTGACCATCTTATAAAAGAAATCATACATCTTTCCCTCAGAGATCAAAGGATCGCCGTTCTGATTGACAGCAAACCCTTCAACATTACGTACATTTGCGCTTGAAAGAGTTACTTCAGAGCTACCCGCAAGATAATGTCCTCTAACCGGATTATCATAATCATAATAATCCGAATCAGCCTTCACCTCATCATAAGTAAGCAGGAATTTGCTAGCCGTTCCATCTTTCAGAGGAATTTTCTTGTTGCCAAACACATACGTGATACCACAATTAATAATCGGCTTGATCTTGGCATAGAGATCAACAACTTCCTGTTGCTCAGCTGTGAGCTTAACTGCGCTATAGCAATCCTTATGATCTTCAGTTGAAAGATCGATTTCATCCGCTGCATTAACCACTGCATAATCTACAGCCTGAATAATATTATCCTTTTGAGGAACAGATAAAAGATCGTTCTTAAGCTCATACCCTTTCTCTGTTTTTATTATGGAAACATCCAAATCTTTTTCAGGAATGAATATTTCCCAATCTCCAACAATCTTTGCAAGTTTTTGCTCATCGCATATCATATTGGGCTCAACCTGGCCGGTCAGGCCAATAAAAATGTATATACCCCAAGACAGAGCATTCTGATTCTTGATAAAATCATTAAGCGCTTCTGTATAGTCGACCTTAAAGTCAACATCTTTAGCGTTTACAAAAAGAGTGGCTCCGTTTTTATCTTTGATGGTTATTCCATCATACTCGAACTTAGCACAAAGTTCTGAATTTACCTGCTCCACACTTTTTCCCGTACAATACACACCGTTAACCCAGGTGCAACATGGGAAACCTTTACTGTAAAAATATCCAATGATCAAATACAGCATTATTAATGCTGCAAGAGCCAGGAGCGATATTCGCACAATTAGTTTAGTCTTATCTTTCATTTACACTCTCATACAATTCCAGTGCGCTGCCTGCTGACGTTTTGATCAATCGGACAGAGCACTAATATGTTACTTCTTTCCTATAATACACAATTACAGGCGTCTGTTCTTTAACGTTCTCGTAAAGTAACTGAGCTATGTAAGGAGGACAGTTTATGCATCCATGCGATCCTGAATCAATATATGCAGTTCCACCAAACTCATACTGCCACCATGCGTCATGGATACCAACACCGGTTTCAGTCAAACGCATCCAATAATCTACAGGACATTCGTAGTCCTCGCCTACCAGCGTTTTGTTTCTTTGTTTATCATATATATGGAAAAGTCCCGCTGGAGTGCCATGGCCTCCGACCATAGTACCCGATACAATAGCTGTATCTATATAAACCCTTCCATTCTGATAATAATACAAGTGTTGGTTCGCAATATCAAGTTCAATATATGTTCCGCCAAGTGCTTTTTTTGCATTAAAGAAATCAACTTTCTTAGGATCGGTAAGATTCCTGGTCTCTTCCTGTTCAAATGAACCGGACATGAAAGCTTCTTTTAAATGCTTGTACTCAGCATTATGATCAAATATAAATGTACTTCCGTTTCGGTCTTTGCTGCATATTATATCTACATCCTCGCCGTTCTGATACCTTTTAAGCATACTCGCCGTATCACACTGCAAATGCATCTGGTAAAAGAAATCATAGAGTCTAGACTCTGAAATAAGCGGCTCATTATCCAAAGTAACAGCAAATCCTTCCAGATCACGAATACTGTCACTTGAAACTTCTATTTCGTTACTTCCCGAAATACATCTTCCTTTACCGGGATTCTCATAATCATATGTATATCCCGAAAGCTGATCATATGCCAGGATAAAGCCATTAACGACATCGCCTTTAAGCGGGATCGTTTTATTTCCAAACTGATATGTAATGCCGCAATTAAGGAGCTTTTGAAGCTTTGAATAAAAATCTACAATAACCTGCTGTTCCTCAGTAAGAGTAGCAGGTTCATAGCAACCCGCAAACTGTTCCGAAGAAAGATCTATCTCTTCTTGCATCTGTAAAGCTGCATCTCCAACAGCAGTGGCGATATTCTCCTTAATAGGAGTACTCAACAAAGTATTCTTAAGTTCATATCCATTATCAGTCTTAACAATAGATACATCCTGAGTTTCATCAGGAACAAATATCTCCCAGTTGGCAATTATATTATCAAGTTTGTCTTTATCATAACTGACTTTAGGCTGTACAGAACCTGCCAGCCCTTTAAAAACATATACTCCCCATGATAAAGCATTCTGCTCGGAAATAAACTTATTCAGATCATCAGTATAATCAACTGTAAACCCAATATCATCAGCACTAATAAACAGTGTTGATCCGTTCAGATCTTTAACGTTTATTCCGCCATACTGAATTGTCTTACATAGTTCGGAATTCACCTCCGCTACACTTTTCCCTGTGCAAGATACTCCGTTAACTTTTGCTGCACACGGAAAACCTTTGCTGTAGTAGTACCCAACGATCAGGTAAAGCACTACCAACGCCGAAGTAATCAGGAGCACAATGCGCCCGATTAATTTTGCCCTTACATTCATTTATACTCTTTCCCCAAAACATAATTACTTCTCCCCTTCAATATCGCTTGCGTCAAAAGCTTCACTTATAGAAGCTCCTGCAGGTACCATCGGAAATACCTTATCATCCTCCTCAATCACACAATCAAGGACAACAGGTACTTTTGAACTCAAAGCCTTCTTAAGAGCAGGTTCAACTTCCTCCTTCTTGGTAATCCCGATAGCCTCACAACCAAGTGCTTTAGCTACCATGCAATAGTCAACCTTATCTTCGAATACAGTCTGAGAATAATGCTTGTCGTAAAAAAGTGTCTGCCACTGTCTTACCATTCCCAGAACCCTATTGTTTATAATGATCTCAACGATCGGAAGGCTGTAGCCCGATGCAGTTGCAAGCTCCTGCATGTTCATCCTGAAGCATCCGTCACCCGTAATATTTACGCAGACTTTATCAGGATTTCCTACTTTCGCACCAATACATGCTCCAAGTCCGTATCCCATAGTTCCCAAGCCACCGGATGTAAGGAATGTCCTTGGCTTTCTAAACTTGTAATACTGGGCTGTCCACATCTGATGCTGTCCTACATCAGTAGAAATAATGGCATCACCCTTTGTAAGCTTATAAAGCGTCTCGATGATATACGGGCACGTGAGCTTGTCCGTCTCATAGCTCAAAGGAAACTTTTCCTTGTATCCGTTTATCTTTTCCTTCCATTCGGTGTGGTCCATCTGATCAAGCTTTTCGTTTATCTCAGAAAGGACTTCCTTAAGATCTCCGACTATGGAATAACTTGTTCTGATATTCTTATTGATCTCAGCAGCGTCGATATCTATCTGAAGAATCTTCGCCTTTGATGCAAAAGTCTTAGTGTTTCCGGTTACTCTGTCAGAAAATCTGGCACCCAATGTAACCAGAAGGTCGCACTCACTTACTCCGTAATTGGAAGCTTTTGTACCATGCATACCAATCATGCCGGTATAAAGCGGATGTGTGCCGTCAAAAGCACCTTTACCCATAAGTGTGTCGCAAACCGGACAATCAAGCTTCTCAGCAAATGTAAGCACTTCCTTTGAAGCGCCTGAAATAATAGCTCCACCTCCCACATAAATGAAAGGTCTTTTTGCTGATTTTAACATTTTGATTGTTACATTAATGTTATCATCAGTATATGTCTTTATCGCCGATTTGTCAGCAACTTTTTTTATTTTTTTAAATTCACAACTTTTAGCTGTTACATCTTTCGTAATATCTACAATGACAGGACCTGGTCTTCCCGTGCTTGCGATCTTAAATGCTTTCCTCAAAGTATCAGCAAGTTCTTTTACATCTTTTACGATGTAGCCGTGTTTTGTGATCGGCATTGTTATACCTGCGATATCAGCTTCCTGGAAAGTATCTTTTCCCAAAAGAGGAAGATTTACATTACAAGTGATCGCTACCATGGGAACAGAATCCATATATGCCGTAGCAATACCGGTTACAAGGTTTGTTGCTCCCGGGCCGCTTGTAGCAAAGCAAACGCCGACTTTTCCCGTAGCTCTTGCATATCCGTCAGCTGCATGGGCAGCACCCTGCTCATGAGAAGTTCTGATATGGAGAAAATCATCACTCTGTTTGTAAAGCTCATCATAAATATTGAGAATACTTCCGCCGGGATAACCGAATATGGTATCAACTCCCTGCTCTTTGAGACACTCTAAAACAATCTGTGAACCGTTCAACTGCATTTTAAATGTACCATCCTATAGATTTATTCGAATTATTTTGAAGTACCGGGAATCTCAAGGACTGCTCCTCTGTTTCCGCTTGTAACAAGTTCTCTGTATCTTGCAAGATAACCTGTTGTGATCTTAGGCTCTCTTGGCTGCCATTTCTCTCTTCTCTTGGCAAGTTCTTCGTCTGAAACCTTAACATTAAGTGCATTATTAGGAATATCAATGCTGATGATATCTCCTTCTTCGATAAGAGCGATAGGTCCGCCGACAGCCGCCTCAGGTGAAACGTGTCCGATAGATGCTCCTCTGCTGGCTCCTGAGAATCTTCCGTCAGTGATAAGAGCAACAGATGAACCAAGTCCTCTTCCTGCAATTGCAGATGTAGGATTGAGCATCTCTCTCATTCCGGGGCCACCCTTAGGTCCTTCATATCTGATAACAACTACATCGCCTGCCACGATCTTACCTGTAAGGATTGCCTCGATAGCATCTTCCTCGCAGTCAAATACTCTCGCAGGTCCCTCATGTACAAGCATCTCGGGAACAACCGCAGACTTTTTAACAACACCTGTATCAGGAGCAATGTTACCCTTAAGAACAGCGATTCCGCCTGACTCCATGTAAGGGTTCTCGATAGGTCTGATAACTTCAGGATTAAGATTCTTTACGCCCTCAAGGTTTTCCTTGATAGTCTTTCCTGTAGCCGTGATAAGGTCTGTGTTGATAAGGTTCTTCTTAACAAGCTCAGACATAACGGCAAGCACACCGCCTGCTTCATTGAGGTCTTCCATATATGTGGGACCTGCAGGTGCAAGGTGGCAAAGATTCGGTGTTCTGCTTGATACTTCGTTTGCAATTTCCATATTAAGCTCAACACCTGCTTCATGTGCAATCGCAGGAAGATGAAGCATTGTATTCGTTGAACATCCAAGAGCCATATCCATAGCCATAGCATTCATAAATGCCTCTTTTGTCATGATATCTCTTGGTCTGATATTCTTCTCTATAAGATTCATTACTGCATAACCTGCATACTTAGCAAGTCTGATACGTGCTGAATATACTGCAGGGATTGTTCCGTTTCCGGGAAGTCCCATACCGATTGCCTCTGTAAGGCAGTTCATCGAGTTAGCTGTGTACATACCTGAACATGAACCGCATGTAGGACAAGCCTTTGCTTCGTACTCGCAAAGCTTCTCATTTGTCATCTTTCCGGCAGATACACTTCCGACAGCCTCGAACATAGAAGAAAGAGATGTCTTATGTCCATCAACTCTTCCTGCCATCATAGGGCCGCCTGATACAAATACTGTAGGGATATTAACCCTTGCAGCAGCCATAAGAAGACCCGGAACGTTCTTGTCGCAGTTGGGAATGCATACCATTCCGTCGAAAGCATGTGCCTTTGCAAGACACTCTGTGCTGTCTGCGATAAGATCTCTTGTTACAAGAGAATACTTCATTCCGATATGTCCCATAGCGATACCGTCACAAACTGCAATAGCGGGAACAACAACAGGCATACCGCCTGCCTCTGCAACCGCAAGTTTAACGGCCTCTGTGATCTTATCCAGATTCATGTGTCCGGGAACTATCTCATTAAAAGAACTAACAATTCCGATAAGTGGTTTCTTTCTCTCTTCTTCAGTAAATCCAAGAGCATTAAACAAGCTTCTGTGAGGTGCCTGCTGAAGCCCCTCCATAACTCTGTCACTGTTCATAGCCATAATCATTTCTCCTTTTACTTAATATATAAAATAAATTTGTCATTCTCATAAATAACGCGCATTGTAGACAGATAATCCCAATCTATCGTCTTATAGGTCTGATAAAACTTCCAAAAATCATTTCCGGAATATTTGGGATCAAACATGTTCTTATCAAGCAGAACACAGTCCGCTCCATCAACATCCGTCTTATCACAGTCAATATTCCACCCAAACTTAAGTAGAAACTGCTGATCACAATCAAGCACTGCGATGCTCTGCCTCTTTGTCACGTCAGCGACATAAAGCGTATTGAATACATTATTCTCTCTTTCAGCGATCTGACAACTAAATCCCGGGTCAAAAAACCTGAAAATAAAAAGAATAGATATAACAATAACAGGGATATATACTCCAATACCCGAGTACCATTTGTCGCCCTTTTCTACCGTCTCTATCTCTTCGTGAGAATTGACGGCCTCATCTCCTCTGGCAATGAGTTTTCTGCGATTATACAGCCTTATGCCAATATTTATCAGCCTTTCAAGAGCCGTACACACGCATAAAACGACAACAAATGCAACATAACCAAAAACTCGAAGATACGGTAATGTACGAAGTACACATAAAACAATACCCAAGAACATAAGGTTTACGATAACAACAAGATTTATAACCGTCCTGCTGTACTCAAAATGCTTAAAGCACTCATAAAACAAACATCCCAGACTTGCGATCAGGAATATAAGCGTCAGGATGCTGAATTTGGGCACCAGAGAATTCAAAAGACTCATAAACCATGACCAGACTCTTCCGATAAATGAAGGCAGCGAAAGCCTTTGAATATAGGAATGTGAGATCATGTATTTCAGCCCCGTCCAAATTGCTTTATGCGGTGCTTTAATAATAACACTTAAATGAGATAATTCAAAAAATGCAGAATCCCCTGACTTTACAAGAATATTTGAACCGATCGCGAGCCAGATTATCATATACAAAACTATGACGATTGCCATTGAAACAGCACCCGTGATCATGAGCTTCCGAAGTTTCCCGTAATAGATGTTTTCAGAAATGGAACTGTAAACATCCTTACTTCTCATCGCATTGATGTAAAGAAATAACGCGCCTGAAGCCCATACCGGAATAGCCCAATATATGCTGCTGGGAACAACATACATTCCCAGAATCAGAGTTCCTCCGAACATATAATAATATGACTTCTTATCATCTCCGAGCCTGCAAATATATCCTATAAGCATTACAGACAAAAGAAAATAAGTCGTAGCAAGAGTATATCCTCTTCCAAGAACACTGTAATCATTTACGATCTGCATGGACGCATAAAGAACAACAGCTCCTAACGGAATTGCATGCGAATAATACTTTTTGCTTATCCTATATACAAGGATAAGATTCGAAATAGAAGCAATATACGAAATGCCCCTTAATCCGATATAAGAATTGCCACAGCGATTAAGTATCGCCGACAAGACCGAATAACCCACATGATTGTTCGAAAGAGGCCAGTGAATTGCTGAATATAAAGCCCCTCTCGAAATAAAATTGTAATATGTGTACAGTTCGTCGTAATTCGGCGTTATCGCAAACATTCTCCACAGATAATAAGCAGCCATGGCAATAACAAATAGAGTCACTGCCATTCCTTCGGGACTGTGCGGAAGAAGTTCATTTATTTTCTTTTCAGTTTTAGCTATTGCTGATCCGTTCAACCAATAAGTCTCCCATCATGCGACAACCGACAAGTTTAAAGTTATCTTCCTGACCCTTGGGTAAAAGATCTGTTGTCCTGTAGCCATCTTCCAATACCTTGCGAACAGCATTTTCTATAGCATCAGCTTCTTTATCAAGGTTAAAAGAATATCTGAGCATCATTGCCGCAGAAAGTACAGTGGCAATGGGATTTGCAATATCTTTTCCCGCAATGTCGGGAGCGCTTCCGTGACTGGGTTCATACAGTCCGAAGCTTGTATCATTTAATGAAGCACTGGGAAGCATTCCGATAGATCCTGTGATCATACTTGCTTCATCAGAAAGAATATCACCAAACATGTTCTCTGTAAGAACAACGTCAAACTGTGTAGGCTCTTTTACAAGCTGCATGGCACAGTTGTCAACGAGCATGTGCTCAAGAGTTACATCGGGATAATCCTTCTTTACCTCTTCAACAACTTTTCTCCAAAGTCTTGAAGAATCAAGAACGTTAGCCTTATCTACGCTGATAACGCTCTTTCTACGCTTTCTTGCCACATCAAAAGCGCGGATCGCAATCCTTCTGATCTCGCTCTCTCTGTAAACAAGTGTATCTGTAGCAACGAGCTCGCCGTCTTCTTCCTTTGTGAATCTGTCACCAAAGTAGAGACCGCCCGTAAGCTCTCTCATAATAAGCATATCAAAACCCTTATCCGCAACAGCCTCTTTTAACGGACAAGCGTCCTTGAGCTGAGGATACAGATATGCAGGTCTTAAATTTGCAAAAAGATTAAGTGCCTTTCTGAGCTTCAAAAGCCCAGCCTCAGGTCTGAGTGAAGGCTCAAGTTTATACCAAGGGGATGTTGATGTATTTCCGCCGATTGATCCCATAAGTACGGCATCGGCTGACTTTGCATCAGCAATTGCCTCATCTGTAAGAGGCACACCATGAACATCGATTGAGCAACCGCCCATAAGAATATCTTTATATTCAATAGAATGTCCAAACTCAGAAGCAACCTTATCAAGTACTTTCTTTGCTTCGGTAACAATTTCAGGTCCTATTCCGTCGCCCGGAATACATGTAATATTTAGTTTCATACCAAGCTCTCTCTTTTCTGTTATATTAAATAGTTTTAATTCATCCCATTATGCAACAAAGCCCGACTGGCGGGATGCACCAATCAGGCTTAACAGAATCAAAATTTTATTACTTTTTCTTTGAATTCTTTGAATCCTTGGTGCTATCGTTTGAAGAAGCGATTGCGTCCTCAGGCTTCTCTACTTCAACAATTGCATCCTTAATCATGGGGATACGACAATTCTTATTGTTACCAAACTCAACAATAACCATATCATCATTGATATCGATGACTGTTCCGAAGAAACCTGCTGTAGTTCTTACGCTGTCACCTACTGCCAAAGAAGCTAAAATCTGAGCCTTCTGCTTACGCTCTTTGCTGTTGGGACGAATAAGCAAGAAATAGAAAGCAACAAAGATCACACCGTACATAAGTATCATCGGACCTAATGCAGCACCTGTAGGTACTTCTGCTGTAGCTTCAGTAAAATATAATAACATAACATCCTCCAAAAACTTATTTGTTTAATTATATACCAAACAATAATACTAGAAAGAAACGGCAAATTCAAGTAGTCAAAATTCATCTAAACACATTACAAATTTAACCTTTTCTCCAATTGCGGGCAATATTGTATGACTCATTTTCCACAGGTGAATCAAACTCCAGCATGCCCTCCAGGTTTTTCTTCTTGTATGCCTGATAGTTGTTGTTTCTTATTGCCTCTCTGATCTCTTTTACCAGATTGTTATAGAAATACAGGTTATGAAGAACGCAAAGCCTCATTCCAAGCATCTCTCCCGCTTTGAGAAGATGTCTGATATATGCCTTGGAATAACTCCTGCACGCCGGACAATTGCAGCCCTCTTCGATAGGCGTATCATCGAGCTCATATCTCGCATTTAATATATTGATATGTCCTCTCTTTGTGTACAGGTGTCCGTGTCTTCCGTTTCTGCTCGGATAGACGCAGTCAAAAAAGTCTACTCCCCTGTCTACAGCTTCAAGGATATTTGCGGGTGTTCCAACGCCCATAAGGTAAGTTGGCTTATCCTCGGGAAGGTAAGGTACGACATTTTCCAAAACATCATACATTTCCTCGTGGCTCTCGCCTACAGCAAGTCCGCCGACTGCATAGCCGTCGAGATCCATCTCCCTGATCCTCTTTGCGTGCTCAATTCTTATATCATTGAATATCGCTCCCTGATTGATTCCAAAAAGCATCTGGTGAGGGTTCACCGTGTACTGAAGACTGTTCAGCCTGTCCATTTCTTTTTTGCATCGCTCAAGCCATCTTGTCGTTCTGTCGACAGACATCTGCACATACTCGTGCTCAGCCTTGGCAGAAGGGCATTCATCAAAAGCCATAGCAATCGTAGATCCGAGGTGGGACTGTATTCTCATACTCTCCTCTGGTCCCATGAACAGCTTGTGTCCGTCGATATGTGAATGGAAATATACACCTTCTTCTTTTATCTTTCTTGTCTTTGCAAGAGAAAAGACCTGGAATCCACCTGAGTCTGTAAGAATAGGCTTGTTGCAAGACATGAACTTATGAAGTCCGCCCATTCTGTATATCAGATCATCTCCCGGTCTTAAGTGCAAATGATACGTGTTCGAAAGAACAACCTGAGTGTCGATTTCCTCGAGATCTCTTGTAGAAACTCCTCCCTTAATTGCTGCAACCGTTGCAACATTCATAAATACGGGAGTCTGCACCTCACCGTGTACAGTGGAAAAAGTAGCACTCTTGGCGTTTCCGTCCTTATTTACAATTTTGTACATAAACTTCCTCTAATTAACATAAGTATTCCAGAATTCTTCCAGACAGATACCATTTTCATGTATAACAGTCGCTGCGTCAACCCCTACATATCTAAAATGCCAGGGTTCGAATTCTATACTCGTTATATTCTCTTTTCCGGCAGGGTATCTAAGGATAAATCCGTACTTGTAGCTGTTCTCAGAAAGCCACTTACCTGCCTTGGTATTTCCAAAGCCCTCATCAAGGCTCGAATAACCTTCAGTGATAATATCGATTGCAAGTCCGACCTGATGCTCGGACGAACCGGGAACCGTAACTGCCTGTGAAGCAAGATTATACGCTTCCATATAGTTCATTCCGCCCGCCATATATCTGCTGACCTTGTTGTTAAAAAGCATCGTCTGTCTGTCCCTGTCTCTGTAAGGAGAACAGATGATAAGCGCTACGCCGTCCTCGTTTGCCGCTCTCATCATTTCAAGAAGCGGAGCGATTATTCTCTCATCGCATCTCATCGTACCGCTGATAGTTCCAAGCGGGAACTCATAATTATCAGGGATGGGATGCTGCTTATTTACAAGCATCAACTTCCAGTCGCTGCTGACAAAATTCATAACACCGAGATCTGAAAGGCCTGCCTCATCGTCTGTATCGTCAAGCATGGCTGCTCCGCCGCCGGTCGCTTCAAGAATCTGTGAAAGAGATACCTGGTTCTCGGAATCTAAATGCTCAGCCTCAACAACATCGGGATTCTCACTCTCCATCGCTTCCTTGATAAGCTCTGAATCAACATCCTGGCTTACCGCAAGCTCAGCGTCCGACTCGGCAACTTCCACACTTGAAAGTGCCTCTTCCGTATCTGATGAATATCCCTCTGCGCTGACATCAGAAGCAAAGCTGATATTAAGAGACATTGCCGGATATGAAAAGCTACTGCTGAAGACAAAAAACAGCAATATACACGCTAAACAAATATACCTCTTTCCGCTTCTATAAAAGTAAAAAAGGATATCGTAAAGTGTTATTGCCGCAAAAGCATAAGCAATGCCCAGAAAGGACAGTGCTTTGTGTTTTCTGTTAAACTTCTGTACTTTTGAAAAAACCTTGCTTTTATATGAAAGCTTCATCTGCAAGCTACTAGCGTTCATATCGGAAATCCCCTCTCATTTCGGATACTTGGCTTGTAATCTGAAATTACATATTATATTATATAACATATTTGCGTATATTACACTCTTTTTTGTAGTATTTACAGTGCAAAAATGCGCTATATCTTGTATATCTCATAAATCAAAACACAATATGAAAGGATACCTATGTCAGGTTCAACACTCGGAAAAAATATAACAATATCAACATGGGGAGAATCTCACGGTGAAGCCCTCGGAGTCGTTGTTGACGGCTTTCCCGCAGGACTCGAATTATCAAAAGAGGACATCCAGAAATTCCTCGACAGAAGAAAACCCGGAACTTCTTCTGCGACAACTTCAAGAAAAGAGGACGACGAAGTATGTATCCTCTCAGGATTTTTCGAAGGTAAAACGACCGGAACTCCCATTTCCATGATGGTAAAAAACACATCTCAAAGATCTTCCGATTACAGCGAGATTGCAAACTACTATCGTCCCGGACACGCAGACTACTGCTTTGACGAAAAATATGGTTTCAGAGATTACCGCGGAGGCGGACGTTCTTCAGGAAGAGAAACAATAGGAAGAGTCGCTGCCGGTGCGCTCTGCCAAAAAATGCTGACTGAAATGGGAATCGATGTTTTTGCATACACCCGCTCTATCGGCGATGTAGAAATAAACGATGCAAACTTTGACAGAAATACGATTTACACAACGCCCACTTCTATGCCCGACGCCGAAGCTGACAAAAAAGCTATGGATCTTATCATGAAGTGCCGCGAAAACATGGATTCGATCGGCGGCGTTATCGAGTGCCGTATCAAAGGCGTTCCTGCAGGAATCGGCGAACCCGTATTCGATAAATTGGACGCTCTTCTTGCAAGAGCCGTAATGAGCATCGGAGCCGTTAAGGCAGTTGAGATAGGCTGCGGAACCAAAGCCGCTCACCTATACGGTTCAGAAAATAACGACGAGTTCATTTACACAGAAGGCGAACTTCAAAAGAAAACCAATAATGCAGGCGGAATCCTCGGCGGAATGTCAGACGGAAGCGAGATTATCATAAGAGCTTACGTAAAGCCCACTCCCAGCATCGCTCAGTCACAGAACACCGTCAACCGCTCAAACGAAAACATAACCATTAATATCAAAGGTCGTCACGATCCTGTTGTTGTACCAAGAGCCGTCGTAGTAGTCGAAAGCATGTGTGCTTTCACACTCCTCGACCTCATGATCTCCAATATGTACTCAAAAGCCGAGAACATAATAAAATTTTACAAGTAAATCAAATGATTAAAAAAGCCCGAAGTGCTGAAGCTCAGCATCTTCGGGCTATAATTTTGATTTGATTCAGTATAAGATCAACCTTCCAACTTGTGGAATACAATGCAGTTAGGTCTCTTTACAGGCTCTTCGGGACCATTCATTACAAGTGTTCCTGCTTCAGCATCAACTGTAAAGAATGTCAATGAATCAGACTCATGATTGAGTGATACAAGGTGCTTGTTATCAGGGAAAAGAGCTGCATCCTTTGGATACTCTCCCGCAATAGGAAGCTGAACTTTCTTTGTGAGAAGTCCTGTCTCCTTATCAACCTTGTAAATGATTACATTGTTCTCTCCTGCTGTTGAACTTACAAGATAATTGTAATCCTCGGAAAAAGTAAGAGCACTGCTCGCAACACCGATAGAATCAGCTTCATCGGAGTTTGATACAGACTGGATCTTGTTGAATTCAGGATCACCGTCACGATCTTCGTACTCATATACTTCTATTCCGCATTTCTGCTCAAGACATACATAGAGGAATCTACCGTCTTTTGAGAACTGCATATGTCTCGGTGAAGACTCCTGATCGCAGTGGATAACGTCAACCTCTTTGATCTTTCCTGTCTCGCCGTTGAGAGTATATACATTAACTCTGTCCATACCAAGATCTGCGGCAAGAAGATACTTATTATCCTTAGATACTTTTATACACTGAACATGAGGCACATGGTTTCTTCCGGCTGCTGTTCCAAGACCTTTGTGGTATCTCTCATCGGTAATCTCACCGATACTTCCGTCCTTATTGAGCTTAAGGATTGTAACCTTACCGTCATGGTATCCGGCTGCCAAAAGGAATTTGTCTTCCTGATCCATATTAAGATAACATCCGCGCATTCCGTTGATAGAAGCCTCATTCAAGAACTCAAGACCTCCGTCAGGCAGAATATGATACGCCTCAACACCTGCATCTGTAATAGAATACAGTGTCTTCTTGTTATGAGATATTCCAATATAAGATGAATTGGTTATCTCAACCTTCTGCTTCTCCTTAAATCTGCCGTTTTTCATATCAACGTCATAAATTTTAATTCCAAATTTGGAACCAAGTCCGGAAGTGTAGCTAGATACATAAGCCACATACTTGTCTTTTCCAGCCATTTTACAACATGCCTCCTAGAATGTTTATAAATTTAAGAATCAAAAATTCTTATATTTGCCGTTTACGCAAACTCCGGCAAATCCGTTTGCTGCCATAACAGCTTTGTCAGACTCAGAAATAACAGGTGTAGAATCTGTTGCAGAAGCTACATCGAAATACTTTGAGCCCTCATTTACTACAACACCCTTAAGTGAAAGTGTTGCCATCTGTCCGTTTCCGTTTGTAAGAGAGAAAGAAGCCATTGCAACGTCCTTATCATTGTAAAGCATTGCAACATTTCCGTTCTTCTTAACTGTTCCGGTTGCTTTCTTAGCAAGCTCAACCTGAACAGACTCAGAAACCTGAGCAGTCTTACCCACACGAACAATAACCTCGTCATATGTAGCATCGGACTGAACCTTTGTATCATCAATGTAGAAGTAGAAAGGTATATCCTTTGCCTGCTCATCAGCGCCAACATGGAAAATTACATCCTGAGTTCCGCTCTTGAATGAGCACTCAAGATATGTTCCTGCACTTGTATGAGGTCCGAGATGATAAGTATAATCAAAATTTGATCTCATATGCATTGTATGTGTGCTACCTGCATCCATGTTGATCACAGTATCGCCAAAATCAAAGTACAAAGGCAGATCACTTTCAGCATGTACGTCTACAGTCATAAGCGATCCTGCAACCAAAAATGTACCAAGTGCAGTTATAAGATTTTTTTTCATTCCAGTCATAAAATTTTCCTCCGTCATCGTATCTTATTAACTTTTCTTCTTTTATATTTATAATTATAACGTTATAAATATTCAATCTCAAGATTATCGACATCTGCCGATACTTTTGTTTTTGCTCCCATAACAACCGGAAGCATGGGATCGATGTGCCCGATATCCGCATCAAATATGATCGGAACTCCGTATTCCTGCAAAAGATCCGTCAATGCGTTATATTTATCGACACCCATAAGGTCTCCTTCAAAGCAACCTGTTGCTCTTCCCACGATAAATCCTTTGGTATTCTCAAACCATCCGGCTTCTTTCATGTTCCAGATCGCTCTTCTGTAACTCATAGGGCTAAGTTCACAATTCTCGATAACCCATAAAATTCCATCATCACAAGATTTTACAAACTCTGCAACTTTATCAAATCTTGTTCCTATCATATTAGCCATTACATCAATGCAACCGCCGAGAAGAACTCCCTGCATGCCAACCTTTTCGCCTGTCTTCTCCGCTTTCTTAGCAGAACAGTCATATATTGTCAGCACCTTTTTTGTATCACAGTTGTAAAATCTTGGCTTCGAATAATCGATCTCTTCTTTTTCTTCCTTGGGCTTTACAAACTTATCATAGCCCTTGAATACCTTTTTTGTACCCTCCAAAAGAGCAAAGGCATCATTTTCGGTACCTTCCCACTCTTTAGCGTAACCGGATATACACGGGCCGTAAATTCCGCATGTATGCGCAATAGTTACAAGCGGAAGCAAAAAGCTTGTGTTATCCGAATATCCGACAAACCACTTAGGTTTTGCATTTTTTATTACATCAAAATCTACGTTTGAGATAGTCTCTACCATAAGCTCGCCGCCGCCGGCAGACATTATCGCATCGATATCATCTCTTTTATAAAACTCCATAAGCTCAGCCGCAGTAACTTTAGGATCGGTGCTTATTCCAAGTCCGTCGCCCATTCTTGCAGTCTTGCCCTCGATGATATTATAGCCTCTGTTCTTTATCTTTTCCTCAGCAATATCTATCAAAAAACTGTATGGTTCGATTGCCGCGCCAAATGCAGGCGCAGTAATTCCTATTGTGTCTCCGCTTTTTATGCTTTCAGGTTTCCTGATCATCTTCTCCTCGATCTGTTGCTTGGACCGTCTCCAAACAATCCTCTTGAACTTCCTTTTCCTTTCGATCTGCCACGTGAACGATCACTGTAATTTGCTCTGAATTCATCGCCGAATTCTTCCCTGAATTCTTCTTCAAAATCATCTCCGAAGCCATCTTCATATTCGTCTTCGTACTCGTCTTCAAAGCCCTCTATATAATCTTCATCGAAATCGTCTCTGTAATCGTCATCATCATTGTAATCGTTATCAAAATCGTCTTCCAGATCATCTTCGAAATCATCTTCGAAATCATCTTCATACTCATCTCTGAAAGACTTTCTTGAAACAGGTTTCGAATTCTTCCTTGCGCTTCTGACCGACTCGCTAAACGATTCTTTTTTAGGAGTTTCTCTTCTTGATTCTCTAAGAGACTCCCTTCTTTCTTCACGCTCGTTAACTTCTCTGTCTCTTTTTACTTCTCTGTCTCTTTTTACTTCCCTTTTTGCTTCCCTCTTGGGTTCTCTTCTGGAATCCCTGAATGATTCTCTCTCATCCTCTTCATCCATCTCATCATCGTAATCATCGTCTCTCAGATGATCTTCCAAATACTCAGACGATATTCTTGAATATATCTTTTTATAGTATTTGTTCATTTTGATGCAATCCAAATAAGATATAGGATGGCCTTCTCCGTGACGAAGCGCAGCAAGATAAGCGATACATCCCTTATCAAGGACGATCGATGCCGCAACTGCGTCTTCCAAAGTCTCACCTATACAATAAGCACCGTCATTGAGCGCAAATACTGCATTAGAATTCTTCTTAATATTATGATAACTGTGTCCGTCTTTTCCGTGCTCGTTGCTCGGAATCTTAACACTGTATCCTACAAGCTCCGCAAAGTCGAACAAAAGAGGTCTTAAATGCGTAGCGGTTCTGGATACCGTCATAACCGCATCAGATTTATTATGGACGATATATTTTACATCCGGTCTTCTGTCATAAATCTCTCTGTGAATATGTTTAACACGCTCTGGTGTATCTTCAACGTCATAAATAATCTCATCGCCTTCAAGATGGCTTCCAAAGCCTTCTTCAACGCCATGATACATATCCGTCTTGCAGACATCCATAAGGAAATTATCGCAAGCATCCTCGATTCTCTCGATGTTCTCTATAACTTCCTCAGAGTTCACACCAAGGAACAATGCGCCGTGATTAGACAAAATAAAGCTGTCTGAATCCCTGTTTTTCTTGATAGTTGTAGTTACATTATTCGCAAGCTTGGCACTTCCCGGATAAGCATACGGAACACAGGGGATGACAACATCCTCATCCTCTACATAAGTATATATTCTCTTAAGCCCCAAAACTCCGGCACATGAAGCAAAAACCTGATGAGTAAGAACAACAAATTCCACGTCTTTTCTGGTTCTGTAACAAGCCGCATGTACTCCTCTTTCATAGGACGGAGTATACTCTCCCATGAAATTAAGATTTTTGAGATTAACAAGGCATATCATATCCGGCGTCATATCTTCATATCTGATACCACTTGGCGTGATCAAAAAGATCTCCTTGTTGACTCTGCAGCTCACGCTTCCCCATGTACGTGGTAAATAGCCCTTTTTGTGCAACTCATTTGCCACATCAATGACATGCTGTTTTGCCTCAAGCAATTCAGAATCTTCTTTTCTCTTTTTCATTATCTGATCTGCCCCTCTCCGGTAATTTGATACTTGTAAGATGTAAGCTCTTTAAGCCCCATCGGTCCGCGCGCATGAAGCTTCTGTGTGCTTATACCGATCTCTGCTCCGAATCCGAATTCAAATCCGTCAGTAAATCTTGTAGAAGCATTTACATAGACGCAAGCTGAATCCACTCTGTCAAGAAACCTCTTTGCTGTCTCTCCGTTCTCCGTGATAATGGCATCGGAGTGACTTGTGTTGTACTTATTTATATGCTCAATGGCTTCATCGACATTTTTAACAGTCTTTACAGAAATAATATAATCAAGGAACTCTTTTCCAAAATCCTCTTCGGTAGCAGAAATGGCACTGTTCATAAGTTTGCGGCTCTCTTCGTCACCACGTATCTCAACATTGTGCTCATTCATAGCCTTCTCAAAAAGAGGCAGGAATCTGTCCTTAATATCCTCGTGAACCACCAGTGATTCTGCGGCGTTACAAACACCGATCCTCTGAGTTTTGGCATTGATAATGATAGGGATTGCTTTGTCAATATCGGCATCCTTATCGACATAGATGTGACAATTACCCGTTCCGGTCTCGATAACGGGAATCGTAGAATTCTCAACAACAGCATTGATAAGTCTTGCACTTCCTCTGGGAATAAGAACATCTATGTACTCATTCATCTGCATAAACTTAGTTGTAACTGCTCTGTCTGTATCTTCAATGAGCTGAATAGCGTCGGGATTGATGCCACATTCTCCGAGCGCAGCTCTCATAACATTAGCGATCTGAATATTGCTGTCGATGGCGTCGCTTCCGCCTTTTAACACAACAGCATTGCCCGCTTTAAACGTAAGCGCAAAAGCGTCCGCGGTAACATTGGGCCTTGCCTCGTAAATAATACCGATAACACCCATAGGAACTCTTACTTTTTTTATTTTAAGCCCATTAGGTCTCTCAAAGCTATCGATAACTTCTCCTATAGGATCAGGAAGCGCCGCAACCTGTTTAAGTCCCTCTGCCATAGCTTCAATTCTCTTTTTATCAAGAAGAAGTCTGTCGAGAAGTCCTTTGTGCATTCCGTTTGAAACGCCTCTCTCATAATCTTTTGCATTAGCCGCGATAATGCTGTCAGCTTCTGCAACAAGCTTATCTGCAACAGCTATAAGAGCGTCATTCTTTTCTTTTGTAGAAAGACACTGAATCTCGTATTTTACTTTTTTAGCTTTTTTACAAATCTCAATAAGTTCCATTTATGTTCTCCAGTTCGTTTATTTCTCGTGAATGATACTCTTTACGGGAATATCGTGTTCACTTGGTATTATCTCATCAACAATCTGAATCTTATAGCAAAGTGCCACCGTATCGGCATAGCTTACCTTGGAAAGAAATCTGTCATAGAATCCTCCCTTGTAACCTATTCTATTGCCATTCTCATCAAACGCAACTCCCGGAACGATAACCATCGTCTTTCCGGCATTTTCACCATCTATTCCGCGAACATTTGACTCATCGGCATAAAAATCAGGATCGAATATCTCGCTGTCATCCTTTATTTCCGGTTCCATAAGACCATAATCTCCCGGAACAAGATTCTCGGGTTCATATATTCTCACGAACTTCATTATGCCATTTTTCTTATCTGTAACCTTAGGGCAAAAAACTCTTTTTCCAAGCGCAAGAGCATCAAGGATTATCTCATCCGTCTTAACTTCGTTTCGCACAGATGCGTAAGTAAGAATATTGGAAGCCTCGATATACTCGGGCTTTGCGATAAGTTTCTCAAATATTTCCCTGCTCTTTACCTCAATCTTATAAACACTTAGATCGTCTCTTTTTTGTAAGATGTCTTTTCGTATTAAGTCTTTATCCATCGGTACCTTCCATTGTATTTGAATCAGCGCAAAGTTTCTACTATATTTTTTACAATAAATTCGGCTATCTTGATACCATCCATAGCTGCGGACATGATTCCGCCTGCATATCCGGCTCCTTCACCGCATGGATAAAGTCCATTAATATTTTCTGACTCTCCATTTTCTATGCGATTAATTCTCACAGGAGACGATGTTCTGGTTTCAACACCGGCGATAAGAGCATCCGGTGAATTATATCCCTTTATCATTGTACCGAACTTCTCCATTCCTTCAACAAAAGATTTATTTAGATCGTCCGGTAATATCTCGTGAACATTTGAAAAAATATATGCACCTTTCGTATTCGGTCTGCAAACATCCCTGAATCTCACAGCTTCCTTTGAAGGCACTCCTTCATCACCCGAAACGGCATTTTTAAAGTCCTCATAGTACTCAACAGGAATCTTTCCGCCTCCAAGTTCATATGCTTTTTCTTCAAGTTTTCTCTGAAATTCCACGCCTGCAAGCACATCATCCGATCCAAAATCTTTGGGATCGACCGTGATTATAATAGCAGAATTAGCATTCTCGGAATCTCTTTTACTGTAGCTCATTCCGTTGACGGCAAGTCGCCCTTCTTCGGAAGAAGCATTTACAACATACCCTCCGGGACACATGCAAAAAGAGTATACGCCGCGCCCCTCTTTAGTATTCATAACAAGTTTATACGATGCAACAGGAAGTGACTTCGGCTCTTCCATTCCGTACTGAGAGAGATTTATAAGCTTCTGCGGATGTTCAACTCTGAATCCAACCGCAAAAGGCTTCTTCTGCATCAGAACGCCTCTTTCTTTTAACATGGAAAAAGTATCTCTCGCACTGTGCCCAATAGCAAGTACTGCTACATCAAAAGGAATCTCCTCGCCGTTTGCAACAAGTGCTTTCACGGCTCCGTTCTCGGTAACAATATCAGTCACCTGCGTCTCAAACCTGAACTCACCGCCAAGAGAAATGATCTCATTTCTCATGTTCTTTACAACATTTCTAAGTACATCCGTTCCGATATGAGGCTTTGCATCATACATTATCTTACTATCCGCACCGAAAGTCGTAAACAAAGACAGAGCTTTTCTTCCTCTTCCGTCCTTATCTTTTACCATAGTATTAAGCTTACCGTCGGAGAATGTGCCTGCTCCTCCTTCGCCGAACTGAACGTTGGTGCGAGTATCAAGTTTTCCTGTCTCCCAGAACTTCTCAACTATCTCCTGCCTCTTGTCGACGTCTGCACCCCTTTCAAAAACAACAGGTTTAAAGCCGTTTGAAGCAAGCATATATGCGCAAAAAAGTCCCGCAGGACCGGATCCTATAACAGCAATCTTCGTATCAGCAGCCTTTTGAGGAAGATTTCCCTCTACCCCTGCCTTTTCCAAAAAGTCATATACAACCGGAGTCGTAACTGTGATTCCCTTGTCTTTTGCCTTGGAAACTATCTTTTCCTCAGCCTTTTTGTCTGAAGCTCTTTTTACGGAAACATCCACCATAAATACGTCGTAGATCTGAGGTTTCTTTCTTGCATCGATCGACTGACGCATTATCACAAGTTCCTCGATATCATTTTCCGTAATACGCAAAAGCTTTGCAGCCTTTTTCTTCAAGACATCGCAAAGCTCATCGTGACTGCGTAAACTCTTACCGTCATTCAATATTTTTATCTGATTGATTCTTATCATAAATTTCCTATTTTATTTGATCTTTTTTTAGATTGAAGCTGATGTACCCGCTATGCTTCCGCTCGTCCACGCAAACTGAAGATTATACCCTCCGCATCTTCCGTCAACATCGAGAAGCTCGCCCGCGCAGTACACGCCCGGCATGCCGACAACCGACATATCATCGCCTATATCACCAAGGCTCATTCCACCCGTCGTCACCTGCGACTGGATAAAGCCATAGCTGTCAGTCAGATTAAAACGTATATCTCTGTACCTGTCAAGTATGCACAAGACCATGCTCTCCGCAATATTCTTCATTCGCATTGTCGGAGAAAGCTTCATCTTTTTAAGAACTATTGAATTTATATTACTGTTTGCAAAACCAAGCAAAAACTCCTCAAGAGTCCTGTTATCCCGAAGCTTTAACATATCAAGTTTAAGCGCTTCGAAATCACCTTCATCATAATCATGGAAAAAATCTACCGATGCAACAACAGGTTTTTTCTCGGTTACAAACTTGATTATCTCTCTGCTTGCCTGCATTACGGGAATACCGGAAATTCCGTCTTTTGAGATCTGAAGCTCGCCGCACTCCGAAGTTATGAGTTCCTCTCCAAGATAAAAAGAAATCTCAGCCGCTGCTCTCACTCCGGCATCCGGCATTGTTCCGTCATCCTCACACTTAAAGCCTACAAGCGCAGGATATGTATCCTTAAAATCCATTCCGAGCTGCTTGCAGATATAATAGCCGTCTCCCGTGGACATTGTACTCTTTGCACCTGACAGAGAACCGAGCGCAAGAATAACAGCATCCGCATTATACTTGTTCTTATTGGTAACAAGGATATATGGCGATTCGTCATTCTCAGCCTTTTTAACAGCCTTAACCTGACTCTGTGTAATAACTGTTACCCCGAGTCTTTTAAGCTCATTTATGAGCGCATTAACAACCGTAGAAGCCTGTCCGGAGATTGGATATATATAACCTTCTTCACTCTTTACGATAACGCCCAGTGATTTAAAAAACTTTATCGTCTCTTCAGGTCCGTAGAGAGAAAGCCAATTTCTCATCCTTCCCACTGCGGCTTTGTTGTAATATTCCGGGCGCATATCGAGATTGGTAAGATTACATCTTCCATTCCCTGTAACAGAAAGCTTTTTTCCAAGAATCGTATTCTTCTCGATTATCGTTACGTCAGCGCCGTTTCTTGCCGCATAGATCGCAGCGCACATTCCCGCAGCGCCGCCGCCCGCAACATACACTTTTTTACTCACATCAGATCCTCTTAAACTTCATCAGACTTAATCAAAACAGGCAGAGCCTTGAAATACTTGCCCAAAGGAATACTCCTGAGTTCTCTCTCATCAATACTTCCACTGACCACCATAAGTGCCAGATATACAACATAGAACACGGGCACGCAGATGATAAACGAAAGAATCTCGCCAATTTTCTTTGATGCAAGCATATCTATCAGGAATACAACCGCACCGGCAACACCTGATGCCAGGAGTGTTCTTACGAAATTGGGCAAAAGAAAATAATTTGCATTAAGCATCTTCTTAAATACGACAAGCGAAAGAATATCATATACAAGGAATGAAACGATCACAGGGATCAAAACTCCGTACAATCCGATATTTCCTACACTCGCACATACAAAAAGCATTGCGATATGAACAAGCCATGTTATTCCGAGTCCCACAACAATAAGGATCGACTTACCTGCATGGAACAAAATCCATGAAAAGAATATTGCAAAAGGAACAAGGACAACAAGGCAGCTTGCCACTCTCAAAAGCTCAACACTGAAATCATTACCATTCCAATAGATCACAGTATCTATTGAAGAAGCCAGCGTTAAGATAAGCATGGCAACAGGAACCGTAAGTTCAATAAAATGCTTTACAAATCTTGAGAGCTTCTCTCCCGCATTCTCGGGCTCATCTCTCTCAAATCTCGCTCTTATCCTGTTCCACTCGATAAGGAATGGAAGGCAGCAAAGAAGTGAAAATGTTATTACAACCGGAATAGTTCTTCCGGCATAGATTCCGTAGTTATAGATAGGATCAGCCTTACTTCCGACAGTTCTGTGGTGGATCATATAGAAAATCTGATCGACCAAAAGAGCAATTCCGGGCGAAGCATACATGAACAAAATAGGCTTAAGTCCGGACATAACGTCATTCTTACTGTCGACGTATCTGGGCGCACTTCTTTTTCCGATCTCTTCAAGCTCATTTCTTCTTACATAGAAACTGACTGAAGTATGCACAAGACCAACGATCGAAGCGACAAACAATCCGATTGTCATTCCTGTGGATCCGTAAACCGCGCTGAACTCATCAATATGGAAAAGAGTATTTACCTTAAGTCCGTATCCATACATGATCGCAGAGAACAAAGTTCCAACAAGAAATGCCGCAACAGCCATCAAAACATCAGAAATAACAATGGGCTTTGTGTATCCTACACCCTGAAGATATCCTCTTATAACACCCTGAACGCACAGGAACAGAACTGAAAAAGTCGATATAAGGAACTGATAACTTCCCCTGTTTGATCCAAGCAAAAGATCCGAGAAATTGATTCCGATTATTGTAAATACCACTGTGACAAGAACACCTGTAAGCGCAAATATCTTAAGCGATTTCTTCATGTTCTCCTCAGCATTTTTGTACTGTGATTTTCTCGCTCTTACACGAACCATTACCCATACAGCCTTCTGCACTGCAAGGACAAAAGAGCAATAAAAAGCAAAGAAGATCGCGAGCGAACCTGCAGAATATCCTGCACCCTTCTCCCCGTAAATTCTTATTGCCACAACTTCATACAGCATAAGTATTATGATTGCCCAATATACAGCAGCAGTGAGTACATCAGGTCTTATTCTTTTTTCTTCGTAGTACTTTTTCATGTTCGATCTCCAATTGTATTATTTTCAGTCTCTTGTTATTCCAAGCGCATTAAGAACATCGCTCTGTTTCTGTTCCATTACCTTTGCCTCATCTTCTTCCATGTGATCGTATCCGCACAGATGAAGCATGCTGTGAGCGATGAGAAAAGCAAATTCTCTCTTTGTACTGTGTCCGTATTCTTCAGCCTGACTTCTCACCCTGTCTTCATTCACAACGATGTCGCCAAACATTATATTTCCCGTATCCGGATTGAGCAGATCAATCTCCTGCTCACCATCCATTACAGAAAAATCTCCCGGCTCATCGTACGAGACATTGGGAAAAGAAAGAACATCCGTCGGCTTATCTATCTCTCTGAATTCTCTGTTTAACTCCTGTATTCCTTCATCATTGGTGATCGTGAGACTTATCTCAACTTCCCTATCGCACCCCTCTGACCGTAGGACCTCTTTTGCAACCAAGGTTGCAACTTCCTCCGGGTCAAAATCAAAGAGCGCTCCCGTCTCATTCTCAACGCAAAAAGTCATAGTAAAGCTTCTCCTTTTTCATTATCTTCTTCATAACTTCAAGTTCCCTGAACGTAACGTCGTAGTCCTTAAGTTCTCCATCGGAAACCTTCTTGTCTATGATCGAATCTATAAGATTGTCGTAATCTATCTTTGCATCCTTATCCTTTTTTAAAAGATACATTATGGATGCGATAAGTAATTCTCCAAGCTGAACTACAAGTGCTTCCTTTGATCTGGGCTCGTTCTTTTTTGGCTCGATATAATCATGTAAAAAATCCATCGCCTCTGTAGGAAAGCTGTTATCTGTATAGATATGTTTGACATCGTCCCACTCGGTCTTTCCTTCAAGCACACCTATCCTGTGATAATACGAGCAGTTCTTTACAGCTCTTGCATTTATATTTAGTCCAAGCGCCATTCTCTCGGCAATGTACGCCGTGTGGATGGCTCTGAAATATTCGTCTTTATTATTTTCTTTGAGAGTAACAAGAAGCGGGAAATCCGCATCGTTGATTACCATATACATATCATTTGTCCGTCTTATAACATAAACACCAAAAATATTCAGGAATATAAGAAGGATGGTAAGATTGAGCATAATATTGATCGCCGGCGAAACCAAAAGATATGCGGAAAACGTCCTGTTAAGGAACAAAACGTTATACGCAACCAAAAATACCGCCTGCATCATAAGAGAAATAAATGTCGGAATTCCTATCTCCGTATTTTCTTCCAGATCCCTAAACATTGCAATCGCAACAGCACCTGCAAGAACATACATGAATAATTCTCCGCATCCTCCGTTTTTTTCAAGCATAACGGAAATCGCAACAAGCCCGACTCCCGAGACCATACCGATCTCTGCATTTGAAAAAAGCATAAGCATAACAAAAAGCGACATGTAAGGCCACAGCACATTCGGTATCAGGCTGAATACACACGCAAGGAAAAGCGCAACAAAATATCCTGCCACAAAGCGGTTTCTGACCACATTGTTATCATATAACAATCTGTTTTCACCGTCAGACACGGCATCAACAAGCATAAATACAATTGTTCCCGCGATAGCGACCGATACGATCGTGTTTCTCAAAGTAGCCTCATAGCTTTTATCTGTAAAGAAAGAAAAAGCAAATACAATAACTCCTGTAAAAATAAGCATTGCCGCATATAACAATTTGACTTTCAAATTTGAAATCTTATCGTTTGCCATTGTCTGAACGCTTCTCCAATTTTTGTATAGACTTCTTTTTCTGGCTCTTCAGGGGTAATGGTGGGTGAAAAATGCCATTATCCCCAGAATTTATGCTGATCATGCGCCTCGAGATTTTCTGTTAGGAAGTGGAATCCTCAAATCCGAGCATACTAAGTAGACCA
>JAFZQT010000120.1 GCA_017620235.1 Butyrivibrio sp.
ATCAGCTTCATTCCCAAGCTGGCTGACATCATCGGCACAATGCCTACTGCCATCATCGGCGGTATCAGCTTCGTTTTATACGGAATGATCTCTGCTATCGGTGTTCGTAACGTAGTTGAGAACAAGGTTGACTTCACTAAGTCAAGAAACCTCATTGTAGCAGCAGTTATCCTGGTATCAGGACTTGGCTTCTCAAACGGAATCACCTTTGAGATCGCAGGCACATCCATTACACTTACATCTCTTGCAATCGCTGCACTTCTTGGAATCATCCTCAATGCAGTACTTCCCGGAAATGATTACGACTTTGGCGTAAATCACCAGGGCGATATCAACAGAGGCGTAAGCTTCAACAATCATGAAAATGTAGGATGACAAATCGTAAAAATGTTGTCCAATAATCAAAAAAACACTTGCAAGTTGCTTTTGCTTATGATATAGTGTTAGATGGTCTTTTTAGAAGAAGGGTGTATTATGCCCTTCTTTAGGTATTACATGCTTTTTACCATGCAGGAAAGGAGTAACGATGAAAGTTAGGTCTTCTGTTAAGCCTATGTGCGAAAAGTGCAAGGTTATTAAGAGAAAGGGCGTAATCAGAGTAATCTGTGACAACCCTAAGCACAAACAGAGACAGGGTTAATTCGAGCCGTTTTCGGATTACTTTTTGATACCAATGTGTATTGGAGAGTCGGATTAAACTTTGTCCGATTGGGTCGCGAAATTCTTTTTTGACCCCAATCAAACAAGTAACAGCTCCGCATAAATAAGTCGGAGCAAGAGGAGTAAAGCTTCTCATATCAGTAAATTATTTATTTTTTCAAATGGAGGAATTAAAATGGCTCGTATTGCAGGTGTAGATTTACCTAGAGATAAGCGAGTAGAGATCGGTTTGACATACATCTACGGTATTGGTAGAACAAGCTCAAACAAGATTCTCGAAGCAGCAAAAGTAAATCCGGACACACGTGTTCGTGATCTTACAGACGAAGAAGTAAAGAGAATTGCCGAGATCATCGGTAACGACTACGAAGTAGAAGGTGACCTTAGAAGAGAAGTTGCCATGAACATCAAGAGACTCACAGAGATCGGATGCTTCAGAGGTATGCGTCACAGAAGAGGACTTCCTTGCCGTGGTCAGAGAACTAAGACAAACGCAAGAACAAGAAAAGGACCAAAGAGAACAATCGCTAACAAGAAGAAATAATTTTTTTCGTGAGCTTTTGTATCATATAAGCTTGTGCATGGCGGGCTTAGAAGTAACATTATAACTAGTATTTATAGGAAGAAAGTAGGTTAGTTTAAAATGGCAAATCAGAAAGCATCTGCAGCTAAGAAATCAGCTGCAAAGAAACGTGTCAAGAAAAACGTTGAACACGGACAGGCACACATCCAGTCATCTTTCAATAACACAATCGTTACATTGACAGATGCTGCAGGAAACGCTCTTAGCTGGGCAAGTGCAGGCGGTCTGGGATTTAAGGGTTCAAGGAAATCTACTCCTTATGCTGCACAGGTAGCTGCAGAGACAGCAACTAAGGCTGCTCTTATTCACGGCCTTAAGACTGTTGATGTATTCGTTAAGGGACCCGGTTCAGGAAGAGAAGCTGCAATCAGAGCTCTCGCTGCAAGTGGTCTTACAGTTACATCTATCACAGACGTAACACCTGTACCTCATAACGGATGCCGCCCACCTAAGCGTCGTAGAGTATAATCTGTAACAAGGAATTTAAAGTTATAATTTTCTGTGCTTGCACAGAGAAAATTATAATCTTAAAGACCGCAGATACATGAGGAAGTAGAGCGATAGCTCGGATTCCGAATGTATGTAGGATTGTGAGAGCGAAGCGAAACAATCCGTATTACAGATTATTTCACAGCATCGAGTTACATGTGCATATAAATTTATGATATTAACTCGTTGGACGAAGGTGCAATTATTCAAAGCATTGTAAACAACATCAGATATCAGGGTATATCTGAGTAAAAGAAAGGAGCCAACAAAATGGCAGTAAACAGAGTTCCCGTATTAAAAAGATGCAGATCACTTGATCTTGATCCAACTTTCCTTGGATATGACAAGAAGTCTAAGAGAACATCAGCTAGAGCTGGTAAGAAGATGAGCGAGTACGGACTTCAGCTCCGCGAGAAGCAGAAGGCTAAGTTCATCTATGGCGTTCTTGAGAAGCCTTTCAGAAACTACTATGACAGAGCCGACAGAATGAAGGGTCAGACAGGTACAAACCTTATGACAATTCTTGAGACAAGACTTGACAACGTAGTATTCAGAATGGGATTCGCTAGAACAAGAAGAGAGGCTAGACAGGTTGTTCTTCATAAGTTCATCACTGTTAACGGCAAGGTTATCAACATCCCTTCATACCTTATCAAGGCTGGCGACGTTATCGAAGTTAAGGAAGCAGCTAAGAACATCCAGAGATTCAAGGATATTTCTGAAATCACTGCTGGCAGACTCGTTCCCGAGTGGCTTGATGTTAACAAGGAAAACCTTCAGGGTACAGTAAAGGAACTTCCTTCAAGAGAAGTTATCGACGTTCCTGTAGACGAAATGCTTATCGTCGAGTTGTATTCTAAGTAATATGAGTGATAAAAGGATTCAAAGTCATAAATCTTCGCATTTATGCGGAATGATTTATGACCTTGAAGACTTAACAGACATGAGGATTGAGCATTGGTATGCAAAATCCGAATGGCTGATAATTGCGTAGCAATTTATTATCATATATAATTATCTTGTTAACAAACCACATAAGGAGGGTATATCAGTGTTTGATTTTGAAAGACCAAATATTGAAGTTGCTGAAATCTCAGATGATAAGAAGTATGGTAAATTCGTAGTTGAGCCTCTTGAGAGAGGTTACGGTATTACACTGGGCAATTCCCTTCGCAGGATTATGCTCTCTTCATTACCTGGAGCAGCAGTAAGTCAGGTCAAAATCGAAGGCGTACTGCATGAGTTCAGTTCTATTCCTGGAGTTAAGGAAGATGTAACTGAGATCATCATGAATATCAAGAACCTTTCTATCAAGAATTCTTCTGATACAAACGAGCCTAAGACTGCATACATTGAGTTCAATGGCGAGGGCGTTGTAAAGGCTTCTGATATCCAGGTTGACCAGGATATAGAGATCATGAATCCAGATCAGGTTATCGCTACACTTTCCGGCAAGGATGCTAAGCTCTACATGGAGCTCACCATCACAAAGGGAAGAGGATATGTAAGCTCTGACAAGAATAAGACAGGTGATCTTCCTATCGGTGTGATCGCTATCGATTCTATCTACACTCCAGTAGAGAGAGTAAATGTAACTGTAGAGAACACTCGTGTAGGTCAG
>JAFZQT010000017.1 GCA_017620235.1 Butyrivibrio sp.
ACAACAATCCTTGGGTATCTATCGCTGAGACAGTTCTCGGACACGGCGACAGAGCTTTCGAGATCTACAAGAAAACATGTCCTGCTTACATCGAGGATATAAGCGAAGTTCACTGCACAGAGCCTTATGTATATTCACAGATGGTTGCAGGAAGAGATGCTAAGTTCTTCGGTCAGGGTAAGAACAGCTGGCTCACAGGAACAGCTGCATGGACATTCGTAAATATCTCCCAGTACATCCTGGGTGTATATCCTACACACAACGGTCTTTCAATCGATCCTTGTGTGCCCGCAGATTTCGGTGATTTCACTCTCACCAGAAAATATCGCGGTGCTACTTACAACATCAGCGTTAAGCAGAACGGTGCTCAGAAAGGTATCAAGAAGCTTACCGTAAACGGAAAAGAAATAAGTGGAAACATCATCCCTTATGAAGAAGGCGTAAAAGAGTATACAGTAGAAGCTGTTATGGGATGATCATAAAGAGCAGGTTATATCGCTCACCATTATCGTGAGCCAATTATACTCCTATTCTTTAGAGCCTCCGAAAGCGCTATTTATCTGCGTTTCCGGAGGCTCAACTCTTGTAAAGTTGCACGATTGACCGATTATGTGTTAAAATACAGTGTCTAAGTCGGAGGTGAATATGAGTACTAGTAGTAAGCCCAGACAGCAAAGGTACCACAGAAAACACAGACACAAGCGAAGTTATACATTTATGGTTATTTCCGGAGACTCTGATGGCGTAACAAAGCGTCTCCATCTAAATCATTCTCAAACACAATGGTTAGCATACTCAATTTTTGCTTTTGCATTATTTTTAGGATGCTACGTTATCTATAGCATTATGACCATATCTAATTTAAGGTCTATACAAGCTGAACAGAAACAAGAAATCTCAGATCTTCAAGAAGAAAATAGCAGTCTCGCAGCCTCATATGAAAGCGTAAGTTCAAATTCCGAGCATATGCAAGCCGCATTGAGCGAAAGACTTAAGAACGAGCGACAGGCAAGTGAAGAGGCAGAAAAGATGGCGATTCCTTCCGGATTCCCTTTGACAGGAACCACACCGCTTCCAACCCGCGCTGTGGATGATCCGAATGCTACCAACATAACCACTCTGACAGATAAGAACAAGGATACCGCAAAAGGAAATCCACTGGTTCTGTTTAAAGCAGCTCAGGGAAGTAATATCATTGCTACCGGAAGTGGTACAGTTATGACCGTAACTTCAGACGCGAAGTTTGGACACATCGTTTCCATCGATCACGGAAACGGATACATTTCAATTTACAGAAACGAGGGTTCACCTGTAGTTTCGGAAGGCGACACTGTTGACAGGGGTGACCTGTTATATGTCGTAAACAAAAACATAACTTTAGGATATCAGATACAGAAGGACGAACAGTACGTAGATCCCGAAGAAGTCATGGATATCAAGGGTTAAATGGAGGATTCATTATGTTTGGAAACACTAAAAAAGATTCTACCTCTGCAACTGACAATGAGATACTTGAGCAGGTAGGAACTATTATCGGTCCCGGAGCCGTAATTGACGGCCCTCTTACAACAAAGGATTCGACAAGGATCGATGGCACTATCAAGGGCAACGTAAATATAAGCGGTGCTCTCATTGTAGGTCAGGAAGGTAAAATTTTTGGAACTGCTTCCGGCGTAAACATTTATATAGCCGGCGAAGTAAACGGAAATCTCTCCGCTCCTCAGGGAAAAGTTGAGATCAGTGATACAGGAAGAGTTGTCGGCGACGTCATCTGCAAAGGTATCATCATCGATGAGAATGCTGTATTCCAGGGAAGATGCGAAATGACCGGCCTTGAAAGAAATTCTGCCGATATTGCAAAAGAAAGAGCTGCAGCCGTAACAGAATCAAATGATTCAGAAAGTAAATCTGAATCTGAGGCTAAAGAATCTGAAGAAGAGAAAGTAATTTAAGTAAATATAGAGATTAAATAAGCGCTCCGGCACAAGCCGAAGCGCTTATATTTTTTTGACTCAATTTTTACTTCGAAATTACTCTTGTAATCTATCGAACACTAACTCATATCCGTCATCACCATAGTTAAGTGAACGGTTCACTCTACTGATTGTAGCAGTTGAAGCACCTGTCTTCTCTGCAATTTCAAGGTATGTCTTATGCTCTTTAAGCATAGAAGCAACCTCAAATCTCTGAGAAAGTGATAAAAGTTCGTTTACGGTACAAAGATCATCGAAAAAACTATAACATTCATCTTTATTCTGAAGGCATAGAATTGCGTCAAACAGGTGATCTACGGCATCTGTTCTAATCTTTTTGTTCATATCGCCATCCCTCCGATTTTTTTGCACAAAAATAAACTAGATTTCGTTAAAATAATTCCCTTGTGCTTACATATTTTATCACTTTAAAATCTTAAAGTAAATAGTAAGATTTGCATTATTTACTTTACTTTTTTACCTATTTATGCTATTGTTAGTTTGTTGTCATGGACAACAGAACGATTATTTTTTTATTTTTTAGTGGAGGTATTACAATGAACAAAGGTACTGTTAAGTGGTTCAACAACCAGAAAGGTTATGGCTTTATCTCTGATGAGGCTGGAAACGATGTATTCGTACATTATTCAGGACTTAACATGGAGGGCTTCAAGTCTCTTGATGAGGGCGCTTCAGTTGAGTACGATGTAATCCAGGGCGAAAAAGGACCTCAGGCCGTAAACGTAAACAAGCTTTAATTAATCAAAAAAGTTGAAGCTAATTAATCAGACTACATGTCGACTTATTCTTAATATAGATATATTTAGAATTTGCAATATTGTATAGATGATTAATCAACAGAGCCATCCAACATATGTTGGATGGCTTTTTTGTTGCACAAGACCGGCAAGCGAATGGATGCTTGCATACAAATTCATTTGCCGGTCGTAAGGACATGGAGCACAAAGTGCGGAATGTCTGCGTGCAGAATCGAGTAGGAGTCAGCCTACTCGATTTCTTAATTACATATATCAACTATATCTTTTATCTTGAGGCTACCGCCAAAGATCTCAAGGGCACTTCCTATCGTAACGTCTACTCTTCCCTTTCCGATTTCTTTAAGCTCTTTTACATCACTGAGGCTTCCGGCTCCTCCGGCATAGGTAACGGGAATCTTTCCCCAGTCGCCAAGAATTCCGGCAACGTTTCTCTCTATGCCCTTTTGTTTGCCCTCAACGTCAGCTGCATGTACAAGAAACTCATCACAGTACTTAGAAAGCGAATCAAGCGTTTCCTCGTTAAGTTCTACATCCGTGAGCTTCTGCCACCTGTCAGTGACAATGTAATACTTACCGCCTACATTCTTGCATGAAAGATCAAGTACTATCTTCTCTTTTCCGACTGCTTCCACAAGCTTCTCAAGATTGGCGTAATTGATCTCACCGTTCTTGAACACATAGGAAGTGACTATAACATGAGATGCACCCGCCAAAATGAATTCTGAGGCGTTTTCAGCCGTTATTCCGCCGCCGACCTGCATCAGTCCCGGACAAGCACTTAAAGCCTCTATAGCCTGTTTTTTTGTCCCCTCATAGAAGGGGCTGTTCACAGGATTGAGCAATATTATATGTCCGCCTGGAAGTCCCATCTCTCTGTACATTCTGGCGTAGAATACGGCGTCTTTGGAAGCGACATAGTTTTCTTTTGCCTCATCGTTCTTATCGCGAAGGCTGCTCCCTACTATCTGCTTCACTTTGCCATTATGAATATCAATACAAGGTCGGAATCTCATACACACTTCTCCTCAGGCAGCGCCTGCATCATCTCAAGTCGGTCAAGCCAATACGTCTGACATGTCATACATTCCAGCAGGCTTATCTGCAAGGAACTTAGCTGCCTCTATAGCACCTTTTCCAAAGATTGCTCTTGAATATGCTCTGTGAGAAAGAGTTACAACCTCGTCATGACCTGCAAAGATAACATCGTGGTCACCAACTATCGTCCCGCCTCTTACAGCTGAAATACCGATCTCCTTCTGAGGTCTCTTCTCTCTTCTTGTGCTTCTGTCATATACGTAATCCATCTCATTATCAAGCGATTCGTTGATGCTGTCTGCAAGTGCGATTGCTGTTCCACTGGGTGAATCAAGCTTCTGATTGTGGTGCTTTTCTACTATCTCAATATCAAATCCCGCTGCCGCGAACATGGGTGAAACTTCCTTGAGCACCTTGATAAGTGCATTTACACCAACCGACATGTTTGCTGACTTAAGAACAGCTACCTTGGTAGAAGCTTCTTTTACCATATTGAGCTGCTCCTCTGAAAGTCCAGTTGAACAAAGAACTACGGGAACATTCTTAGTTGTGCAATAGTTAAGGAGTCCCTCTGCTGCCGAAGCATTTGAGAAATCAACGATTACATCAGCATCGGTAGTACATTCGTCAAGACTCTTGTATACGGGGAAATCGTAGTTGTTATCACCAAAAGCATCTACTCCCGCAACTACTTCTATATCATTATCTTCCTTAACAAGGTCAATGATAACCTTGCCCATACGGCCGTTGCAGCCGTGCATGATCATTTTTGTCATAATATTTCCTTTCCGGATCAGATTCTAATTAGATAAGACCAAACTTCTTCATCTCTTCCTTGAGCTTAGCAGCGTTCTCAGGCTCCATCTCTGTAAGAGGAAGGCGAAGCGGTCCTGCTGCAAAGCCGATCATCTTGAGCGCGCTCTTAACGGGAATAGGATTAACCTCTGAGAAAAGAGCTTTTACAAGAGGATATGCCTTGAACTGAAGCTTTCTTGCAGTCTCATAATCTCCTTCAAGACACTTCTGGCAGATCTCGTGTGTCTGAGCAGGTGCAACGTTTGAAAGAACAGAGATTACTCCAAGTCCACCGATAGACATAAGAGGAACGATCTGATCGTCATCACCGGAATAAAGATCGATACATCCGTCTGCAAGCTGCATCATCTTGATAGTCTGTGAGATATTTCCTGTAGCATCCTTGATAGCTACGATATTCTTCTTCTCTTTGCAGAGCTTAACAGCTGTCTCAGGAAGAATGTTGCATCCTGTTCTGCTTGGTACATTGTAAAGAATGATCGGAATATTTACCGCATCGGCGATTGCTGAAAAGTGTGCGATAAGTCCGCCCTGTGTTGCCTTATTGTAATAAGGTGTTACACACAAAAGCGCATCAGCGCCGTAGCTTTCTGCAAGCTTTGAAAGCTTGATAGCTGTCTCAGTGCAATTGGAACCTGTACCGGCAATAACGGGAACTCTTTTTGCCACCTTATCTATACAGTACTTAACAACGTCCATATGCTCTTCTTCTGTCATTGTAGCTGCTTCACCTGTTGTTCCGCACACAATGATCGCATCTGTTCCGTTCTCGATCTGGAACTCGATAAGACGTCCAAACTCCTCGTAATTGATCTCTCCGTTTTCCTTAAATGGTGTTGCGATTGCAACTCCTGCTCCTTTAAAAATTGCCATTTTTTCCTCCTTAAAAGTATGCGCAAAAAAACCGACTCCATAATGGGAGCCGGTAACATAATCTTTTCACTATAAAAAGAATAATGTTGATAGCGCCCCATCCTTAGATGACAGTCATACGGTTATTGACCGTATGCCCAAGTAATTGACCTTCAGGGGATCAACCCTTTCGGCGTATTTCCCTTTCATGCCACTTCATCTGTGCCTGACACATCTGCGACATTACTTATTAAATACGCAACCTCTATCCAACTGTTTCTTATACAGATACTACACCAGTATCAATAGGCTGTCAACACAATCGCACGTTTTGCATATAGATGAGCATAATATTATTTTGGGTTGAATCTCAAAAAATCGCATGTTATACTACTTTAGTTTGAAAAATAATAGTTTTTTTCTTTTAAATCTGAGGAGTTATTAAATTATGAAGCAAACGAGAAATGATGTTAGAAACGTTGCTATAATCGCACACGTTGACCACGGTAAGACAACACTGGTTGACGGACTTTTGAGACAGAGCGGTGTTTTCCGTGAAGGTCAGGAGGTTGTAGAACGTGTAATGGATTCCGGCGACATTGAGAAAGAGCGTGGAATCACAATCATGTCAAAAAATACTGCTATTACTTATAAAGATATCAAGATCAATATCATCGACACTCCCGGCCACGCTGATTTCGGCGGCGAGGTTGAGCGTGTACTTAAGATGGTTAACGGCGTTATCCTTGTTGTTGATGCTTTCGAAGGACCTATGCCCCAGACCAAGTTCGTTCTTGGAAAGGCTATGGCTCTCGGTCTTCCCGTTATCGTATGTGTCAACAAGATTGACAGACCTGAAGCCAGACCTAAGGAAGTTATCGATGAAGTTCTTGAGCTTCTTATCGACCTTGATGCAGATGACAACCAGCTCGACTGCCCGTTTGTATTTGCATCTGCAAAAGCAGGAACATCATCTCTTTCACTCGATGAAGCCGGCAAGGATATGAAGCCACTTCTCGATACTATCATTAATTATATACCTGCTCCTGTCGGAGATCCCGATGCGAGCACACAGGTGCTTATCAGCACAATCGATTACAACGAATACGTAGGACGTATCGGTGTAGGTAAGGTTGATAACGGTGTTGTTAAAGTAAATCAGGAAGTTATCGTAGTAAACCACCACGAGCCTGAAAGACGTGTTAAGACCAAGATCAGCAAACTCTATGAGTACGACGGTCTCGGCAGAGTTGAGGTTCAGGAAGCAAAGATTGGTTCTATCGTTGCCATATCAGGTATCGAGGACCTTAAGATCGGTGATACAATCTGTTCCGTTGATGAGCAGGTTGCAATTCCTTTCCAGAAGATCTCTGAGCCCACAATCTCAATGAACTTCATTGTAAATGACTCTCCTCTCGCAGGTCAGGAAGGTAAGTACGTTACTTCACGTCACCTCAGAGACAGACTTTACAAAGAGCTCAACACAGACGTTTCTCTTCGCGTAGAAGATACAGATACAACAGAGACATTCAAAGTTTCAGGTCGAGGCGAGCTTCACCTCTCAGTTCTTATTGAGACAATGCGTCGTGAGGGATTTGAGTTTGCGGTAAGTAAAGCCGAGGTTATCTATCACACAGATGAAAACGGTCAGAAACTTGAGCCCATGGAAAAATGCTACATCGACGTTCCCGACGAATTCTCAGGAAGCGTTATTCAGAAGCTCGGCGAAAGAAAAGGTGAGCTTGTGAACATGGGTGCCGGAAACGGCGGATATACACGTATTGAGTTCAACATTCCTTCCCGCGGACTTATCGGTTACAGAGGTGAGTTCATGACAGATACAAAGGGTAACGGAATCATCAATACAATCTTTGACGGCTACGCTCCTTATAAGGGAGATATGAACTACAGAAAGACCGGTTCCGTAATCGCATTCGAGACAGGTGAAGCTACTGCTTACGGTCTCTTCAATGCTCAGGACAGAGGTCAGCTCTTCATCAAGACAGGTGATAAGGTTTACTCAGGAATGGTAATCGGAACCAGCGGAAAGAGCGAAGACGTAGAAGTTAACGTATGTAAGACAAAGCACCTTACAAACACAAGAACTTCATCTTCAGACGAAGCACTCCGACTTGTCCCACCTAAGATCATGTCACTTGAACAGGCAATCGAATTCATTGATAACGATGAGCTTCTCGAGGTTACACCTACAAGCCTTCGTATCCGTAAGAGAATTCTTGATCCTACTCTTCGTAAGAGAGCAAGCTTTAAAAAGTAAAAAGCATACTACAATAATAAAAAAGCAGATATATGATGCATCGCTCCGATTGTGCGCAAAAAACGCGCACAAAATCGCGATTCATTCATACATCTGCCTTTTATTTTTAGTATGTTTTTATCCTGAATTTCTGATGTTCTTTTTCTTCTTACATAAGGTAGTATCCTGCATCTCCCTCTGTGATCGTTATCTTTCCTTCACACTTCTGGATAAGTCCTTCTGTTATCCTTTCTTTATCTTCTTCTTTCACACAGATATCATATTGGACATTTTCTGTATATCGTGGATCACTTATGGAAATTTTATTTTGTTCAAGATAATATTTTACGTTATTTATCATATTATATGCGACTTCTAACGTGAGCTGTCTGGCATACACCATCTCTCCCGTTTCAGAAGCTGCAATAGCCGCCTGAGCCGCCTGTGTGTAGGCTCTCACAAGTCCTCCGGTTCCAAGAAGAACTCCTCCAAAATACCTTGTCACTATCACCAGAGTATTGGTAAGTCCTGCTCCCGTAATCACTTCAAGTATTGGCTTTCCCGCAGTTCCTGACGGTTCTCCGTTATCACTGCATCTGGTATTCTCACTGTTTTTTCCTATCACATAGGCATAGCAGTTATGCCGCGCATCCCAGTATTTTTTTGATATCTCGGCAATCTTCTTTTCTGCATCTTCAACGGACTCCACTATATAAGAATTCCCTATAAATCTGGACTTTTTCTCGACAATCTCGCCCGTTCCTTCTTTAGTTACTACTTTATACGTTCTGATCTCACTCATAAAGCCATGATAACACACTTTCTTTATAATATCTTCAATTAGTGGTATACTAACATACATTATAAAAGGAATAAAAAGAGAGGTTGATATATGAATTATGGTAAACGAGGTATCATTTCGCAAGCCAGAGTGCTTAGCTCAGGTACCGATAAGTGGGGAAAAAAAGTCGGTCTACTAGGCTTCTACTCTCTAATATCAGGAGTTTTAGCTGTAGCGATAATAGGTGCAAGCGCCGGACTTGGCGTTTTTATGGGAATAAAAGATCAGGTAAATGATTATGCAGATAGATTGGAAACTCTTGCAGTACCAAAAGGTTTTTCTACATTTGTACTTGATAGTGAGGGTAACCAGATAGCCAAGCTTGACGCGGCTGATTCAAACAGAGTTGTTGTAACCGCAGATAAAATTCCGGAGAATATGTCTAACGCTTTCGTTGCCTTAGAGGATGAGCGTTTCTACGAACATAACGGAATTGATATTCACGGTATTATCCGTGCCGGATTTAAAGCACTTTCATCAGGTGATATGTCACAGGGTGCCAGTACAATAACACAGCAGCTTATCAAAAATACTGTATTTAGTGAAACATGGACAAACGAATCCAAGCTTGAAAAAATAAAACGTAAGATTCAGGAACAGTTCCTTGCGGTTGAGCTTGAAAAACAGCAGTCTAAGGACGAAATCCTTGTAAACTACATGAACACCATCGCCTTAGGTCAGAGTGTCTACGGCGTTCAGGCTGCTGCAAAGACATATTTTGGTAAAGATGTACAAGATCTCGATCTCTCGGAATGTGCCGTAATTGCCGGAATCACTCAGAACCCCAGCAAATACGACCCAAGAAGACATCCTGAGAACAACAAAGAGAAAAGAAATATCGTACTTGATAAAATGCTTGATCAGGGATATATCAAGCAGGAAGAATACGATATTGCAAAGTCAGACGATATATATGACCGTATAAAATCTGTAAATGAAGAGACAGACCAAAACAAAAAGGTCAACTCTTACTTTGTTGATGCCCTTATTGAAGATCTCATCAAATCTCTTATGGATGAGGAAATAATGGGCGATAAAGTTATGACCAAGCAGCAGGCAACAAACGAAGTTTATGCCGGCGGTCTAAAGGTTTATTCTTCACAGAATACAAAGATTCAGAATATATGTGATGAAATCTACGGAAACCCTGAAAATTTCCCTAAGGGAACAAAGATATATCCTCAGTATTTACTGACTGTTCACCACAAAGACGGCACTGTCGACAACTATAACAATAACCATCTGGATAAATTTTTTGGCGGCAGAGAAAAAATGATCTTCAAATCCCAGGAAGACGTAGATGCGGCAATTGAAAAATTTAAGGCCTCAGTTGTCGACGAAGCAAAAGGCGATGAAGTAAATGAATATGATGAATCTCTGGAATATATCCCTCAGCCTCAGGTCTCAATAACAATTGCAGATCAGAGGAACGGACAGATTGTTGCACTTGTAGGCGGACGCGGTGAAAAAAAGCATAACCGCTCCCTCAACAGAGCTACTCAGTCTCCAAGACAGCCGGGATCTACATTTAAGATTGCTGCCTGCTTTGCACCGGGAATAGATCACGGAGATCTCACTCTTGCCACTACTTTCAAGGATGCAGAATTCAAATACGAAACCGGAAAAATTGTCAAGAACCACTGGGGTGCAGAATACAGAGGTCTTCGATCGGTCAGATATGCGATAATCAAATCCGCCAACGTTCTTACTGTTGAGGCATATACATACATAACACCCGAAGTTGGTGCAGATTATTTGAAAAATAAATTTCATTTCTCAACACTTACAAGCGGCGACCTTAAGCAACAGGCTACGTGTCTTGGTGGTGTTGAAAAAGGTGTATACTGCAGTGAACTAAACGCCGCATACGCCACAATAGCAAACGGCGGAACATATTATAAGCCTCATCTTTTTGATAGAGTTTTAGATCATGACGGAAATGTTCTTATAGACAACCATGAACCAAAAGGCGAACGCGCACTCAAAGAGACAAGTGCATACCTTCTTACGAGTGCAATGAAAGACGTTGTTACACAAGGTACCGCCCAAAAAGTTAACTTTGATAAAAATACAGATATAGCAGGTAAAACAGGTACAACAACCGGTAACGTAGACGTCTGGTTTGCAGGTTATACCAACTACTACACTGCCACATCCTGGGCAGGTTATGACAACAACGTTAAATTACCGGGTAGCGGAGAAGAACATGACCTTGCCAAGACCATGTGGACAAAGGTTATGAAGCAGATACATACAGACTTAGAACTCGCCCCGGCTCGTTTCGAAGCCCCGGACGGAATTGTTAAAATGGATGTATGTGCAAAATCCGGTCTTCGTCCGATAGGTGGATGTGAAGTAGTAAGCGAGATTTTTGATAAAGACAATGTTCCCGGCGAAGAAGAAACGTGTGATGTACATGTCGGCGGAATGGGTCCCATGTGTCTTATCGACCATAAGCCCGCATGCCCTACTTGTCCGTTCCAGCAGACCGGTGAAAGAGATCCTCAGAGGCTTGAAAAAATCCAGTCCGGATTTACACATCCGCTGAACATTGGTAGTAGCTCCGGCGACAACAGCGGCGGTGGCGGCGGATTCTTTGATCAATTACTTGGAGAGCACTGTCATCACGATTTTAGCTTTATGAATCAGCCCGGTTTGTATGGAATACTAACAAATGAATTGACACAGAGCGGTAACGGCGACAAGATTGAAGGATATACCCAGAGCTGGCAGGGACAGCCTTGGATGAGTGACGACTGGACCGGCGGAGACATAATGCCGGATGGCTGGCCGGATAATGGCGGACAACCTGATGACGGTCATGATAATGGTGACCAGGATCATGGCGGCGACCAGAATAACGACAATCAAAATCATGATAATCAGAATCATGACGGCCAAAATGATTGGCAAAACGGCGGAGGCGACCAACCACAACCACAACCGCAGCCTCAGCCACAACCCCAACCGCAGCCTGATAACAATCAGGGTGACGGTAATCAGGATTACTAAGTCAAATCCCCCGCAGCAAGCTACGGGGCATGCCTGACTTGTCTTTAATCTTCTTCGCCCCGGAAGGGCGGGGGATTTGACCCCGCGGGCGTCGCCGGATAGACATGTATACATGTCCGCCCGGCTCGTGCCTTCGCGAGAATAAACTAGAGAGGTTCATTGTATGGATTTTGGAAGAAGAGGTATTGTGGCGCAAGCCAAAGCACTTAGCGCCCGTGCCGACAGATGGGGAAAAAAATTTAGTCTTTTCGGCTTCTACTCTCTCATCTCAGCGATTTTAGCGGCAGTTATCATTGCTACAAGTGCCGGAATCGGTGTGTTTATGGGAATTAAGGACCAAGTTAATGAAAAAGCTGACCAGTTGCAGACTCTGGCTAAGCCCACGGGATTTTCTTCTTTTGTTTACGATACAGACGGAAACAAGATAAAAAAGATCGATGCTGCTGACTCAAACAGAGTATCCGTACCCCGAGATAAGATTCCCGATAATATGACTAACGCTTTTATCGCCGTAGAGGATGAGCGTTTCTATGAACATAACGGAATCGATATCCATGGCATGATTCGTGCAGGTTTTAAAGCTCTTTCATCCGGAGACCTGTCACAGGGTGCAAGTACTATAACACAGCAGCTCATTAAAAATACAGTATTCAGAGAAACATGGACAAAAGAATCAAAGCTCGATAAGATCAAGCGTAAGATTCAGGAGCAGTTCCTCGCTGTAGAGCTTGAAAAGAAAATCAGCAAGGACGAGATTCTTTTAAATTACATGAATACCATCGCCTTAGGCCAAAGTATTTATGGCGTTCAGGCTGCTGCAAGAGATTATTTCGGCAAAGATATACAAGACCTCGATCTTTCAGAATGTGCCGTAATTGCCGGAATCACACAGAATCCCAGCAAATATGATCCCAGAAGGCACCCTGACAATAATAAAGAAAAGAGAAATATCGTCCTTGATAAAATGCTCGCTCAGGGATATATCAAACAGGACGAATACGATATCGCAAAGACTGATGAAGTATATGAACGCATCAGGACAATAAGCGAAGAATCAGCCACAAAAGCTCCCAATTCATATTTCATTGATGCACTTATTGATGATGTAATCGCATCTCTTATGGATGAAGAGGAAATGGCAAGAACCGGACATGAGCCAATGACTAAGCAGGATGCTATAGACGCGGTATACGCAGGCGGTCTTCAGATCTACTCTTCACAGGACAGTCACATCCAGAGCATATGCGATGAAGTTTTCAAAAACCCGGATAACTTTCCGAAAGCAACAAAGTTATACCCTCAGCTCGCTCTTACAGTTCGTAACGCGGACGGCACGGTAAAGAAAAATTATGACAGCTACTCAATGACAACTTTTATGGGCGGCGGAAACCCGAAAGTCGGCAAAAACAAAATGATCTTTACGTCTCAGGAAGACGTGGACGCAGCTGTCGAAAAGTACAAGGAATCAGTTGTTGATACTGAGAAAGGTGAATATGTAGGAGAGAAAGATATTTTCCTTGACTACGTTCCCCAGCCTCAGGTATCGATAACAATTGCAGATCAACGAAACGGTCAGATAGTTGCACTCGTCGGCGGTCGAGGCGATAAGAAATTCAACAGATCGCTAAACAGAGCAACTAAAGCTGCCAGACAGCCCGGTTCTACTTTTAAGGTTCTTTCAACCTTTGCACCGGGAATCGATCACGGAGATCTTACTCTTGCCACTACATTTAAAGATGCTGAATTCCACTATCAGAACGGAAAAGGCAGAGCCGTTAAGAACCACTGGGGTGCTGAATACAGAGGTCTCAAGTCTGTTAGATACGCGATAACCCAATCAGCTAACGTTCTTACAGTTGAAGCATTTACATATATAACCCCTGAACTTGGCTCTGATTATTTAAAAAATAAGTTCCATTTTTCAACACTTACGGAAGAAGACTGCCATCAGCAGGCTACAGCTCTCGGAGGTATCGGAAAAGGTGTGTATTGTTCAGAGCTTAATGCCGCATATGCTTCGATAGCAAGTGGCGGAATGTATTATAAACCGCATCTGTATGTGCAGGTTAAAGACCACGACGGTAATCTCCTTCTTGATAATCAGGCTCCCGAGGGCGAACGCGCTCTAAAAGAGACAAGCGCATATCTTCTTACAAGCGCTATGCAGGACGTTGTAACAAAAGGTACCGCAAAATCCGTAAACTTCGGAAAAACCGATATAGCAGGTAAGACCGGTACAACAACAAGCAACGTAGACGTTTGGTTTGCAGGTTATACCAACTACTACACCGCAACAACATGGGCCGGTTATGACAACAATGTAAACTTGCCCGGTAGCGGAGCAGAACATAATCTCGCAAAAACCTTGTGGAGAACAACAATGGAAAAGATTCATGAAAATCTTGACCCTATGCACTTTCAAGCGCCACCCGGAATAGTTACTGAAAATGTATGTTCTCAGTCCGGACTTCTTCCCTTCGAAGGATGTGGTGAAGTAATAAGCGAGATCTTCGATAAAGACAATGTTCCCAATGAGATCTGTGATGTGCACAGTCTCGGAGAAATATGTCAGCTTGACCACAAATCCGCAACGCCCGAGTGTCCTTTCAAGACAATAGGCTATGGCGGAAGAGATCCTAAGAGACTTGAGAAAATTGCAGCAGGATTCCCCGGCGGCGTAAGTACCGGCGGTCTGTCAGGCAGTTGCAGGCACACAGCCGAATACATGTCTCAACCGGGTATCGAAGCTATCATAGCGGCAGAACGAGTCCAGGCATTTTTCGGAGGCGCGCATGACGGTGGTGGACAACCACAACCGCAGCCTGATCAGAACCAGGGCGGCGAACAGCCTCAGCCACAACCACAGCCGGATCCGAATCAGGGTGGTGAGCAACCACAGCCTCAACCGGATCCACAGCCACAACCTCAACCTGAGAATCAGGAAGGCGGCTAATATTTAAAAATACAAATCGCAGCTCATTACGGGCTGCGATTTTTTTCTTGCAAAGCACTGACAACATATGTATAATCAACTTGTTGTCTAATTTGACACGTGCGGATATGGCGGAATTGGCAGACGCGCTAGATTTAGGTTCTAGTGTCTTCGACGTAAGGGTTCAAGTCCCTTTATCCGCATCTGATTTTAAGGTTGTTTATGATTATTCATAGACAACCTTTTTTCTTAGATTCTATCTATGTTTTATAACCTACACTTTGTTTACTGAGTGTTATCTCCTATCGCAGAAATCCACCATAATTTATAACGAATGTCGTATACGATGTAGTAGAAAAATCAGTGCTTACAATTCAGTAATCATGCGTATTTTCATACATATAGGGGTTAATATATGCTATCGGAACAGCCACAGCTTAGCACCTCAGGCACTCAAAAAAATAAAAAAGAAATCTTCATTTCAAAATCGCTTGATTTTTGGTTTAAAGAATGCTATTAATTGTTTATACGATTTATTTAACCCACAATAAAATATTCATTCATGTTGAGGGATGAGCTTTTGAGGCCTGCATGATTAACATTTACGTTTTTAGGATGTTGTTAGTCATGCTTTTTTACGCCTAAGGACATGAAAATAGAGCTACGTAAATGTTAAAACATACATTTACGTGGCTTTTTTATTTGCTAGAAAGCTTCCTGTATGATTTAAACAGGGATTGACCTAAAAAGAATACCTCAAGTAAAGTTGGAATGTTACTGACCTGACCGTTGGTAATAATCCAAGACTACAAGAGGTATCTTACATGAATGCTAAAGCAAAAGAAAA
>JAFZQT010000121.1 GCA_017620235.1 Butyrivibrio sp.
GATTCTCTTCTTCATCGGAATTATCATCTTCATGCTGCTCTTCCGCCGGAGCTTCCTGAGGCTGTTCAGGTTGTTGCTCAGGCTGCTGTTCCTGTTCAGTCTGTTTTGGTTCTTCCGGAGGCTTTTCCTTAGTAACCCACCTGTAAAAGAACGCATGATTACCGATCATCTGATACTCAGCTATTCCGTAATGATCCGCCCAGTATCTCGTCATAAAGAAAAGATAATCGCCTATACGAGCTCCGTCCAACACTGCACGCGCAGCTTGTATGCACATAGAATTAGGACCTCTGTCCATGAACAACTGAACCTTTCCCGAACGCCAGGATGCAAACTGCATATTCTGCGTTATAACACCCTCAACGCTATTCGGAAATGCGGAACTCTTAACTCTGTTCATTATTACCGATCCCACGCCAAGCTTACCCTGATATGATTCTCCGTCCGCCTCTGCCTGTATAGTCGCAGCAAGCATGATGAGTTCGTAATCCGAAGCTGAGTACGATCCTCCAAGATTTTCCTTGGTCTTTAGCCTTTCCTCAAGCTTTTTAGCAAGCTCTGCCTGCGCAGCAGCAGCTTTTGCTTCCAACTCTTTTAAGCGCTTATCCGCCTCCGCAAGCTTTTTATCAAAATCAGCAAGCTTCCCCGTCTCAGATGTGATCGATCTGTCTGTCGTTCTTATCTGACCGTTTATGGAAGCAGTAAGATTTACCAATTCGTTCTGCTTACCATCAAGTTTATCCTGTATTGCTTTAAGCTTGTCTTCTTCAACCTTAACCTCTGCAGTCTTTGCCTCTATTTCTCTCTGTAAAGCCTTATATTCATTGACCTTCTTGTTGTCATAAGAAACAACTGCATTTAAATACTCAAATCTGGTAAAAAAATCATGAAAAGAGCCGGCGCCAAGAAGAAGCTGCAGTGCTCCTCTGTCTCCACCGTTTTCATAAGTCGATTTTATACGAAGTTTAAGATTTTTATACCTTTCGTCTTCCTGCGCTTTAGCCTCCATAAGCTCCGATGACAATTTAACTATCTTTTCCGAGACCACATCCATTTCTGCCTCATTGGCAGATATTTCATCATTAATGTCATTCAGCTTATTATTGTACTCATTGCGCTGATTCAAAAAGCCCTTTTTATCGTTTTGAAGCTTATTTACATTCGTTTGCGTTGCATTTCGCTCACCCTGCAGACTGTCCATCGCCTTTTTGGCTTCATCAACCTGCCTCTGCAGATCTGAAAGTGTCTGCTTTGACTGCTCCAGATCGGCATCATACTCATCAGCAATGCAACACAAAGGAAAGCTCGTCCACACGAGTATAAATATAAGTGTCCCCAATAAAATCTTATTCTTCATTTTTCTTCCGCTCAACTGACTTTTCCCGCTTAATTATAGTTTATTCAAAATCATCCTCTTCGGATTCATCATAAAATTCATCTTCATCTATCTCATCAATACCATTCCATTCTCCCGGGAATGTTATATCATTTCTTTTCCTGATAAAGTCCATAAATTTGAGCATCATAATAGACTCAGAATGAGGCATTTCGGAACATTCCGTCAATTTCTGCTGTACAGCCTTAACACAGGCGTCAACCTCATATTCATATCCGGTCTTCTGCCTATGGCTCTTGTGATAAGCAACCTCATTGTGATTCTCATCATATACCGAAATTCCTTCGATATTATTGATATTATCTACGATAATGTAGCCTTTACTTCCATAAATAACGCCGCTTCTATCACTCATAGCAAGCGCAGAAACATTAAGAACAGCCATCCTACCATCCTTATACTTAATGGTAATGCTGTCGTTCATATCCATTCCTTCATCGTTATAGGTGCAAACAGAGATAATGTCATCGACATCATTTCCAAACACCATTGAAGCGAAATTAAGCGTATATACACCAAGATCAAGGAGCGCTCCTCCTCCTAGCTCAGGTTTTGAAATCCTTTCTTTTTCAGCGACGTTATATCCAAGACTCGCAGTAAGCATACTGGGCTCACCTATTACACCACTCTCAAGCAATTCTTGAAGTTTCTTGCGCATAGGATGAAATCTTGTCCACATCGCTTCGGAAAGAAAAATACCATTTTCTTCAGCGTAATCAAATACTAATTCCGCCTGCTTCTCATTAAGCATAAAAGCTTTTTCACACAATACATTTCTTCCGTTCAAAAGAGCTAATTTTACATTCTTAAAATGCTCAGAATGAGGTGTCGCAATATAGATAAGGTCTATCTTGGGATCTTTTACCAATTCTTTATATGAGCCATATACCTTTTTTATTCCAAACTTTGAAGCAAAGCTGTCGGCACTTTCTTTTGTCCTGGAACCAACGGCATAGCATGTCACGCCCCTCATGGATTTGAGTGTCATTGCCATGATCTCAGCCATCCTGCCGGTGCCCATGATTCCCACCTTAAATCGTCCAAACATAGTCAACAACCTCCGTATTACTGGTCGATAAACTCGCTCTTAATATATCCTGTCTGTCCCTCATATTCAACTTTTGACCATCCGCTGGGATAATTCTCAAGTACTTTAATAGTTGCACCCTTATCCATGCTGGTCAGAATAGCAGAGTCTGTACCCTGTCCGCTTCGGAGTCTTACCGAATCTCCGTTAACTGTCTTAGTTTCACCCTTTCCATCAGATTTATTTGTATCAGTATCTTTTTTATCTGTAGAACTATCTTCCGTGCTATTATCAGCAGGCTCTGATGAAGCTTCTGTTGCAGCATCTTCAGACTGTTCCCCACCCTCGTCGTTTCCAACGCTGATACGGTCAAAGAACTCTGTCTTTACATATGCTTCAGAACCATTATAGTCAATCTTACTCCATCCACTTGGCAAAGCTTCAAGCTCGGTGAATTCCTGTCCAAGTTCTGTCTTACCGATTTCTTCTGCATCCGTACTATCGCCTGTTCTGATCTTTACAACATCCTTAGCTCTGATAATACTTACCTTCGGTCCACCGGCATCTTGCGCATCATCTGAAGCTGCTTCTGCCGCTGCAGAATTTTCTGCCATTTTCTGCATTTTGTCTTTTACTTGGTCCGTGATGTTTTTACCTTTGAATGAAAGCAACGATGCAAGGTTATCATCAGCATTTAACATCGCGTTATACTCAGAAGAAACTTTATTGTTTAGATCGATCACATCAGCCTGTGCATTAAGAGCTTTTATGTAGTTGATGACTGTCTCATCATCAGTGTCATCATCTATGTAAAGCTCGCCATTCTCCGTGTCGGTACAGATATACAGAGTCTCAAGTCCGGGAAGAGCCTCTTTGTAATCATAAAGCTTAACCTTTTGGTATACAAATGCAATATAACTGTTAGGAACCGGTCCTGGCTTGGTATATACCATAATCGAATCATATCTTTCGATAACGTCGGATAATGCAGCCGCCTTAATTCCCATCAAATCGTCAATGCCTCGGTAAACTTTTTGTACCTCCTCCGCATTGCCTTCAATAATCGCAGTGTAATATCTGCTGATAAGATCTCTTATCGCAGGATCTGTACACTCTTCCAATTCACTTTCCTCAATGCCTGATGCTCCCATTGAAGCATTATTTGCTTTCAACGCTGAATTGGACACCATAAGATTTGCCTTATATGAAACCGCTACAGTTACAAAAGCTGCAGCGAAAAAGATTATCGGCATAAAAATATTTTTATTGTCGGAAAATATAGATCCGCCACCACGCCTAACATTTTTCACGTCTTTGGCTTGATTTTTCTTTTTTTGTTTCATGATCTACCTCTGCTCGCCAGTCATTAAAATATCACTGTTCGATAAGTTCACTCTTAATATATCCCGTCTGACCGTCATATTCAACTTTAGACCAGCCGTTAGAATTTTCTTCAATTACATTAACTGTTGAGCCCTTATCAATAGTAGCCAGAATAGCAGAATCTGTGCCTTGACCCTTACGAAGTCTTACTGAATCGGCTTTAATCTTTTTGGTTCCGATTTTTCCTGCTGAATCATCATTCGCAGAACTTGATGAATCTGCAGTTGCAGACTGCCCTTCACCTGCTTCGGTTCCATTATCGACACGCTCGAAAAATTCTGACTTTACATAAGCCTCTCCGCCGTTATATTCGATCTTGCTCCATCCACTGGGCAGAGCCTCAAGTTCTTTAAACTCATCACCGGCTTCCGCTTTACCGATTTCTTCAGCATCTGTACTATCACCTTTTCTGATCTTTACATTCTCTTTTGCCTTGATAGTATAAGTAACCGGTGCCGCCTCCTGTGAAGCGTCTGTTGAAGAAGCATCACCTGAAATATCCGTAGATGCGTCTCCTGTTGCCTGATTGACCATAGCTTCAGCAACTACAGCCTGAATATCTTTTCTCATATTTGTAAGCTGAGCAGCGAGATTTTCATCTGCATTTATCATCTCGTTATACTCCGATGCTACCTTATTGTTAAGATCGATAACATCAGCCTGCACACTAAGGGATTTAATATAGTTGATTATGGTCTCATCTTCCGAATCACCATTTATAAACAACTCTCCGTTCTCGTCTGTGCAAATGTACAAAGTCTCAAGTCCGGGAAGTGCTTTTTCATAATCATAGAGCTTAACCATATTGTATACGTAAGCAATGTAACTATTCTGAATCGGACCGGGCTTGGTATATACCTTTATCGAATCATATCTTTCGATAAACTTGCTTATTGCCTCCGCCTTAAGTCCCTGCGCATTATCAAGTCCTCTGTAAATAGCATCTACTTCGGTCTTATTTCCTTCAGCCATCGCATTATAATATCTGGTAACAAGATCAATAATATTCTGATCCTCGCACTCTTCCATTGTGATCTCCTGAATCTCGTTCACTTCTCCCACGGAAGAATCATTCCCAGCCAAAGCTGACTCGGACGCCATACGATTTGCCTTATATACAACTACTACAGTTATAAGAACCGCAATAAAAAAAATTACGGGCATGAGAAATTTCTTATTATCGGCAAATATCGCTAAAATACCGGTACTGTCATTTCTCCAGCCTGTGGCTCGACTACGCTTTCTTTGTTTCATGCTCTACCCCTGATCAATTATTAATAGAGAATCCGATACATCCTCAAGCAAATACACCCGACAGGAATCGAACCTGCATTAAAGGCGTCGGAGGCCTCCGTTCTATCCATTAGACTACGGGTGCATACCCAACAATAATAACATAAGGGCATTGCAATGTCCAACCGACGCCTATTTACAGGCTCTAAGTTCTCGATTCAAGTCGATGTGTATATATTATTTCATATCAATTATTACTGCTCAATAAATTCTGTCTTAATGTATCCTGTCTGTCCGTTGTACTCAACTTTTGACCAACCGTTAGAGCAGTTTTCCAAAACATTAACAGTTGTACCTTTATCAAGGTTTTCAAGGATGGCTGAATCAGTTCCCTGTCCTTTACGCAATCTTACTGAATCGCCATTGATCTTCTTAGTTCCGATCTTTCCTGCTTCACTGTCTGTTGTATTGGATTCTGTTGTCTTAGATGAAGAAGTTGATGCTGAATCAGTCTGTCCTCCATCTGTCTTATTGTCATCAATGCGGTCAAAGAATTCTGTCTTTACAAAAGCTTCTCCGCCGTTGTATTCAATCTTACTCCAACCATTTGGCTGAGCTTCGATCTCAACAAGTTCCTGACCCGCTTCTGTCTTACCAAGTTCTTCAGTATCTGTGCTATCACCTTTTCTGATCTTTACTACTTCCTTAGCTTTAATTGTATGAGTAGTAGGAGCTTCAGGTTCCTGTACTTCTTCTGAAGAAGCTTCCGCTGCACTATCATTAGCTGCATCTCCGTTTGCCTGATTTACCATAGCTTCTCCCATGGCTGCCTGGAGATCTTTTCTCATACTTGTAAGCTGTGCTGCAAGATTCTCATCAGCATTTATCATCTCGTTATACTCTGATGCAACCTTGTTATTAAGATCGATAACATCGGGCTGCACACTAAGAGATTTAATATAATCAATGATCATCTTATCTTCTGAATAAGTATTAAAATATAACTCTCCGTCCTCATCGGTGCAGATATAAAGAGTCTCAAGTCCCGGTAAAGCCTTATCATAATCAGTGAGCTTAACCATATTGTATACATATGCAATATAACTGTCAGGAATCGGACCCGGCTTAGTATATACAGTGATTGATTCATATTTCTCAATGAACCTTGATATTGCTTCCGCCTTAAGTCCCTGTGTATCATCACTTCCATTGTAGATACTGTTTACTACGTCCTTATTACCTTCAGCCTGTGCAGTGTAATACTTGTTTACAAGATCAATTACCTTCTGGTCTGTACATTCTTCCATTGTGATTTCCTGAATCTCATTTATATCTCCCATGGAAGCTTTATTTACAACAAGCGCTGATTCAGACGCCATATTATTTGCCTTATGTGCTACTACTACAGTAACAAGAACTGCAACCGCAAAGATTCCAGGCATAAGAAACTTCTTATTGTCAGCAAAAACAGTCCATACCCCCTGTCTGTCGTTTCTCCATCCTGTTACTTGATTTCTTCTTTTTCTTTTCATAATCTACCCCTACCCTAAAATATCCGTCAGTGTGTAAAACATTTTGTTTCAAAACAATTAATCTAATTACAATATATATTTTAACATTTAACGAAGATAAAATAAAGTATAATATATATTCAGTATTTATGCACGTTTCAGAGCGAAGTTAGTCACAAATAGCGAGAAATCCTGCACTTTTTTCGTAGTAATAAATTTTATCGCTCAAAAATTCTTCTTCATTAAGTACACCGGCATTGACCTGATGCACTATGTTTTCTAGCTCTTTTGCCTCATTTCCCTTCCCACACTCAGGTAAAACCAAGGTTTCATGCACCGATGCAGGAAGAACATATAGATTTTTCCCGTATTTATCGGATATTTTTTCAAGCACTCCGGGAAGCAATACTGTTCCCGCCCCATAATTCTGTTCTTTGTTGGTAACAATAAGGATCTTTTCCAATGCCTTTCTTTTGTTAACACATTCTTCACCCAGATAGTCCGCCATACTCACAATTTTTATCTGCGTATTTTTTTCAGCATTTTCCGGAACGCTATTCCATAAATCTTCATAAGTTATACCCCACATATCCAGATGTGTGTTTTTTATAGTAATATGACCGTCTCCTATCTTCTCATTTCTCACAAGGCATATGGGGACCATTGCCAGATCTTCAAACTTTTTATACGGAACATCCTCAAGATACTCTGTATTTTCTTTTATTCCGATCAATTTAAAAGACAACTTATCCTCTACTTTATTAAAATCTCTAAAAAAACTTAAATCGATTTCTCCGTTATTTACTATTATATGTCTCATTGTTTATCTCCTTGATTTTAAATGTTATACGAAATAAAGAGTCGCTTGCGACTCTTTCGCGCGCGAGCGGTATTGCAAAGCAATAATTTTCCTCTCCGCGAGCTGCGCATCCCAGCGGAGCTTTTTGTTTTAAAGGATATTTCCTTTAAAACAAAAAAAGACAATAGATTGCCGCATATAAATGCGAAAATACTATTGTCTTACATTTGTTTCTTTATAAATTTAATATGACCGTTTTACGTGTCAGTTAGGTATTTCAATGTATCAGATTAAACTCTTGAAAGATACTCGCCGGTTCTTGTATCGATCTTGATAACGTCTCCCTCGTTAACGAAGAGAGGAACTGCTACTGTAGCACCAGTCTCAACTGTTGCAGGCTTTGTAGCACCTGTAGCTGTATCACCCTTGAATCCGGGCTCAGTCTCTGAGATAGTAAGCTCTACGAACATAGGAGGCTCAACTGCGAATACGTTTCCGTTATAAGAGTTAACCTTGCAGATCTCATTCTCTTTAACGAACTTAAGAGAATCGCCGATCTGATCAGCTGTGAGTCCGATCTGCTCATAAGTCTCTGAATCCATAAAGTTATAAATATCTCCATCCTGATAAAGATACTGCATATCCTTCTTGTCGATACGAGCTGCAGGGAATTTCTCAGTGGGACGGAATGTTGTCTCCTTAACACCACCATTGATGATATCCTTGAGCTTAGTTCTTACGAAAGCAGCGCCTTTACCGGGCTTAACGTGCTGAAATTCAATAATCTGACATACATTGCCATCGATTTCGATGGTCATACCATTTCTGAAATCACTTGCAGAAATCATATAATAATCCTCCTAAAACTTTACATCAAACAACTAGTTTATATTAAACTATAGATTTTGATTTTTCAACTATTTTTTTAGACATTTACATCTTCTCCGCTATTATCTATATCAAATATCGAACTTCTTATCATATTTGTATAGAACGGATCCATGCCATTTGTAGCATTTTCCCTCTGTGGCACATGTTCTGTAGCCGGGAATATATCTGCATTGAATCTGCTGTGTGATGCAATATTGTCCGCTATCATGTTGCCGATGTCAAATTTAGGAAACGGAATAGACGTATCGACGCGTCTTACATTAACAGGTTCAGAAACAGGCGCAGGATTGGTCTCGGCAATCGCCTCCGGTTTCTTCTGCATCTCATCCAGAATAGCCTTGTCCATGTACTTTTCGAACAAGCCGCTAAGATCAGGACTAAGCGCTTCCTCGCTCTTTTTCTGCGTAAGAAGCTTATTGGTATCGGAAATTGCATTTAAATACTTATTTACCGATCCTGTTATTGCAGACAGATCAAATTCCATCTCTTTTCCCCTCGAAAAAATATATTTTAATGAACGATAACTGCCGTACCTATATCTATCATATCATACAATGAGTATGCAACGTCAGACGGAAGATTAACGCATCCGTGAGATCCGTCAGACTTATATATGTTACCGCCAAACTTACTTCTCCAGCTTGCATCGTGAAGTCCGCAATTACCGGTAAATCTCATCCATCTGTCAACCCATACATTCCATGTAGGTCCAACAAGATATTTTCCGGGAATCTTGGTTCTTACAACAAACTTTCCCTTAGGTGTTGAATTTCCCTCATTGGGATTACCCGTAACACAAGATGATGATAACACAACCTCTCCGTCTTTGTAGTAATTCATTGTCTGATTAGCTATATCAACGTCTACGTATGTATCAATTGAGCAAGAAGCAACGCCTGAAGCCTCTTCTGCGGCGTTCTTGAATCTTCCTTCTTTCATACCGTAGTTAAGATAATGGCTGTACAGTTCTATCGGATTGTTGCCATAAACCGCACGTACGTCGGCATATGCATTTGCATAGTAATCTGCATCAAAATCATCTGTATCACTCGCGTGAGAAGGCACTTCATATATTATGCCGAAAAATAATACCGCGAGAATAAGTGCACTCATTCTTATAATAGTCTTCATGTTCAACTCCTTTTTAAAGAAATATTTTTTCACATATCTTAATATCTCTTTAACAATTTAACATATTACAAGTATAAGTCAATCACTTACGCAATATTTTCATAATTTATTTTTTACAAAAATCAATCGCTTCCAAATACCCATCGAGCCCGTGTCCATATATCTGCTTATCGCAGGCAGGCGCTGTAACAGAGACTTTTCTAAACTCTTCTCTCGAACTGATATCTGAAATGTGAACCTCGACCTTTGTGATATTCTCAAGGCTCTTTAAAGCATCATGGATAGCGTAGCTGTAATGCGTATAAGCGCCGGGATTTATAACAATCCCTTCAGTGCCGTCAAAATACGCTTCCTGAAGCCTGTCGATTATCGCCCCCTCATGATTTGACTGAAAAAGGGTTACGTCGTCTTTTTCAGCTGCCGCTTTCTCTTTTATCATATTGCAGAGATAGTCGTAGTCCTGATTTCCATAGATTGCTTTCTCCCTGATACCGAGAAAATTGAGATTCGGTCCGTTTATTACGAGTATTTTCATTGTACATCTCCCTTATTAGTATATGATATACGAATTGCTCCGTTTCTTCGAAACTCTCGCAATTCTACAACCATTCGGAAACCGCTAATTTACTACGTAAATTGCTATTTCCTCATGTTTGTTAGGGGGCATAAAGTCATAATGTTTAACATGCAAGCATGTACACATTATGACCTTCGCCCCCTATATCATATCATATCCAGGTCACCCTTAGATTTCTATATTCGGCCGTAAGATTGCTGCTCTGCTTAAATCCTATGCTGCCGCCTGTAAGAATGTCTCCGCTGCTGATCCCGTCGTCCCTAAAGTCCAGTATGACAGTCTCATTCTCGGAAAAAGTCACCCTGTTTCCCTGTTTGATAACACACATCCTATACCACGGAAGCTGCTCTGATGCATCGGGAAGAGGATCAGGTCCTTCCGCAACAATAAATTCCCCTTTGTCCTTTATAAGTTTGCACATGTGAAAAGACCTGTCTTTTTCATTTTTTCTTCTGAAATACGACACATAAAAGGCGTTCTCGTCCTTGATCGCAAAGATAAACGTAGCTTCCCCGGGCTCTTTGATCGGTCTGAACTCCCATTCTATCTTTACATCCGCAGGAAAAGAAACAGGACACCACAAAACAACCGGCATATCCTTTGCACGTTTACCTGAAAGCCTCATGGCATTGTCGTTAAAAGAAATCTCGGCGACATGTTCACATACAAAATCCTTAATATTCTCTTGTGTTCCAAGCTGATTTTCATAGATTAATTTAGACATATTTTTTCCCCATAACTCATTGCATAATTATAGCATATCTTGGCGCCATACGGGGATAAATGTTAAAAAGAATTTTATATCATCTTCTATTTCAGGTAAAGAATGCATAAAGAATTCCCGATCTTAAACAAATAAGACCGGGAATTAAATCACTTATAAATCTGCTGTTTTAATCATTTTAAGCTAAAATTGCAAAAACGAATTAAAGCGCTTTGTTTAGACGTTTTAAAGTTTTGCGATATCAACAAGCTCAAGTCCTTCTTCTGTGCTCTCATTCTCTAAGCTTGTAACAAGTGCTTTAGCTGTATCGAGGGCTGTAATTACGTTTACGCCTGTCTCGATAGCTGTTCTTCTGATAAGAAATCCGTCACGGCTCTTATCTCTTCCCTGTGTAGGTGTGTCAATAACAAGGTCGATCTTGTGTCCGAGAATAAGGTCGATGACTGTAGGTGACTCCTGATTGATACGGTTGATCTTTCTAGCCTTTACGCCGTTCTCTGTAAGTGTATCGGCTGTAGATCTTGTAGCGTATATTATGTATCCGAGCTTCTCATAACGTCTTGCTATGTCGATGATCTCACCCTTATCTGAATCCTTAACTGTAATGATCATCTGCTTGTACTTAGGAAGGTTAACACCTGCGCCAAGGAATGCCTTATAAAGAGCCTCGTTGAAGCTCTTGCTGATACCAAGACACTCACCTGTAGACTTCATCTCAGGTCCAAGGCTGATCTCAGCTCCTCTGATCTTCTCGAATGAGAATACAGGCATCTTGATAGCCACATAACCTGCTTCAGGCTGAAGTCCGGGTGTGTATCCGAGATCCTTGAGCTTCTTGCCGAGCATGACCTCTGCTGCGAGATCAACGATCGGGATACCTGTAACCTTACTGATGTAAGGAACTGTACGTGATGATCTCAGGTTA
>JAFZQT010000122.1 GCA_017620235.1 Butyrivibrio sp.
AGGTCATAGTAGTCAGATGGTTGCACACATCGGCGAAGGACCGAACTTTAGGAGACACAAGCAATGAATGTAACCGATGGTGGATTCAAGAACAGACAACTTCATATAGAAGACTATCTGCAAATGGTATCTGCGGAACAGAGAGAGCAAGCAGAAGGGTTCGACTACTCAAGGATTACTGAAAAGAGCGGTGTCATCACAGACTATTGGACGGACAATCTTTTGGACTTGATTTTGCGAAAGGATAACCTAAACGATGCCTACAAGCAAGTCAAGAAAAAGAAGGGAAAAGGCGGAATCGATGGTATGCAGGTGGATGAACTTCTACCCTTCCTAAGAGAAAACCAGGATACCTTAATCCAAGAGATAAAGGATGGGAAGTATAAGCCCAACCCTGTCCGTAGGGTAGAAATACCCAAAGAAACAAAAGGCGAGTTCAGAAAACTGGGAGTCCCTACGGTTGTTGACAGAGTTATTCAGCAAGCAATCGCGCAGGAACTGTCGCCAATCTTTGAGGAGCAATTCTCGGAGAACAGTTTTGGCTTCAGACCAAGGCGAGGAGCACACGACGCCCTCAGACAATGCCAAAGGAATGTAAACGACGGCTATGCATATGTGGTAGACATGGACTTGGAAAAGTTCTTCGATACAGTATGCCAAAGTAAACTCATCGAGGTATTGTCACGGACCATCAAGGATGGCAGGGTTATCTCACTTATACACAAATATCTGAATGCGGGAGTTATCGCAAACGGGATGTTTGAACGCACGGAGATAGGTATGCCTCAAGGCGGTCCACTGAGCCCGTTACTCAGCAATGTTATGCTAAACGAGTTAGACAAGGAACTTGAACGTAGGGGACATAGATTTGTCCGTTACGCAGACGATTGTATGATTTTCTGCAGGAGCAGAAAGAGTGCAGAGAGAACCTTGGAAAACATCATTCCGTTTATCGAAGGAAAACTTTTTCTGAAGGTAAATCGGAATAAAACGGAAGTGGCTCACTTCAGCAACGTAAAATACCTCGGCTACACGTTTTACAGCTGTAAGAAAAGCTGCAGACTCAGAGTACACCCGAAGTCGGTAGTAAAAATGAGAGATAAAATCAGAGAGCTCACCGGCAGGAACAAGGGCATAAGCAATGCGGAACGGGAGAGAAAGTATCGAGAGTATGTGCGAGGTTGGATAGAATATTTCAAACTTGCGGATATGAAGGGACTTCTTATTAAAACGGATGAGTGGGCAAGACGTAGAATCAGAGCAGTCTATTGGAAACAATGGAAACGAATCAGAACGAAGTATCACATGCTGAAAGCGCTAGGGCTGGAAGAACGGAGAGTTCAAGAACTTGCTTGGAGTAGAAAAGGGTACTGGAGAATGGCTGGCATGCTAAATACAGTGCTCACGAATAAAATAATAGCCAAGCTTGGATATACATCCATGCTTGACTATTATCTAGTAGTCCGTGAAAACTAAAGAACCGCCGTGTACCGAACGGTACGCACGGTGGTGTGAGAGGACGGCTAATCAATTAATGGTTAGCCTCCTACTCGATTGCTAAATTTCTTGAAAAAAAGCCGCCTTTCGGTTATAATCTCATCTTTGACACATTTGGAAGAATAAAGAGCTCACAAACCTTGTGTTTTCAAGGCGTGTGGGCTCTTGGCTTCTGTACACTCAGTTGCGTATTATTCCAGTTTTGATACATTATTTAGATACTTGAAGTGGTTTTGGGATCTTTGGATCCCGGTTATATCTTATCGGGCTTAGTTGCTTTATATCTGCAGCGCTAAGGTTGTCAAGGCCGTAGCCCTCCGGGTGCTTTGCAGCCTTGACAACCTTAGCATGCTGCAGATCTTTTATTGATAAGCCCGATAAGATATATGGTGTTCCACCGTCTTTCATCTTTTTGTTTTTGCACAGATATCCTTCATTGCTGTTATGCTTATGATCTCTTTGGCTGTGTCAAATCCTGATGCTCTGTGCAGTGCTTTTATAAGCTCAGTATTTTTATAAGTGGGTATATAACCATGTCCTTCGAGTTTCAGGAAATCCATTTCTTTTAGTGCATCTATTATCTCTTTGCAGGTATATTTTTCATCCAGCTTCTTTTCAAGATATCGCAGTACGATGAGCGCAATGAAGCAGGTCATGAAATGCGCAGTGATACGGTCATTTCTCTGCAGGTAGACAGGTCTTGACCTGAACTCGGTTTTTAGTACTCTAAAACAGTCCTCAATCTCCCAGCGGCGCTGATTTATCTTTAAGATATCTTCTGCGTTGCCCTCTAAGTTTGTACAGACGGCATAGAATCCATCATATCTTTCTTCTTCGTTTATGATTCCATCATTCAGCTCATATATTTTCCGTGAAGCGATCTCACCATCCTCTGTACATGATCTTACATTAACGAGGCGCCGGAAATCAGTCTGCTTTTTATGATCATACTGAGGTCTGTCATTTTCGATGAGTTTTTTTGCCCGTTCTATCTGCCGGTCGCGTAAACTCCGCTGAAAATTTCTTGTTTTTATCGAATAGGATACTATAAGGTGCTGCTCCAGGCCATCCTCGTTTATCCACCTGTCTTTATAGAAGAGGCTGTCATGATACATATCTTCATCGATCTCATTGATGTTAAACAGTTTTTTTGAACCGGATAATCTCCAGCCGGAGGGATCGAGTGCCCATTCCTTCAGGTGTTTTTTTATCTTTTTAAGAGACTGCGTGGTCACATAAGCTCTGTCCCCCTCATTATTGAACTTTCTGTTATCCATAGAGGAGAGTCCTGCATCAGTGCATACGACAAACTTTGACATTGAAAAATCGGATAAGAGTTTCTCCTCAAGGGGTTTCAGCGTGAGCTGTTCGTTGGTATTCCCGGGATTGATGCAGAAGGCGAGAGGAATCCCTTCGCCGTCCATAAAGAGCCCCATCTGGACTATCGGGTTTGGACGGTTTTCTTTTGAAACACCGTACTGCTTAAGAGAACCTTCATACGCTTGTTCACACTCAAAGAAGAAATTTGTGCAATCATAGTAGACCACACCTGTTTTCCGCTTGCTCAGCTTGAGGCTGTTTTTATATAAAGCCGACTGGATGTAGTCAGACTCCTGGGACAGGATGCTAAGAGAACGATAAATATGCTGCAGATCAAAATCCGGCTGTTCGATAAACTTCTTCGATTGCTCGTATGACGAAAGTTTGGAAGAAGGATATATGATGCGCGAATAGATAAGTCTTGAAAGAATGGAATTGAGGTTATAGTCAAAAGAATGTTTCTTCTTTATGGCTTTAGCGATCTTATCAAGACCCAGTTCATGATATATCTGTTGCAGGAAAAGGTATCCGCCATTGTATGAGCGCTGTTTGTCTGCATCTATCGCTCTGTCCGGGTTAAAGGTGATGGTACTTTCAATGCCGGCTGTTTCTTTTTTCTTGTTAAGGGCAGCAACGTAATCGCGCGCCCATGCTTCTGCGTCATCCACCCCATATGTTTTGCAGATATGTTCTGCGTTTCCAAGTTTTTCAACAGTGACAGATGTACGCTTTCCGTTAATAAAAGCGGATTTGATAACAGAATAGGATACAGAGTGGGCAGATTTGATTATAGATAAGCGCATTATTTTGTACCTCCTGAAACATAAAAACCTATATATAGTATAGCACACTATGCAATAATACGCAACAGAAAGAATCCCAAAATTGACAAAAAAATAAAGCCATTGCTGACTTTGAGGGGGTTTTATATAATCAAAAGTGTCAAACTTCCGGTTTATACTTAAAATTCGATAATATTTTAACGATAGCCACGATATTTTTATATATTGTGGCTATTGCTATTATAGATAAATAATGTATAATACAATTGTTCTATTTTAATCGGGGCAAAAATGCACTCTATATAAACGTTGTATTTAGTGCATTCCCGGGGTTTATGACTGCACCCGGCAGTCAGAGAGGAGAAAAAAGTTATGAAAAAGAGAATTGCAAGCGCTGTACTTGCATCCGCTATGGCTCTTTGCCTTGCAGGATGTACCGGAAACGTTCCCGCTGCAGTTACCGACAAGATCGAGGAAGCTGCTAACGATGTTGTTGAGAGCACTGTAGAGGAAGTTACCGAGCAGGTTGAGGAAGTTGCTGAGACAGTTGGCGACGTTGCAGAAGAAGTACAGGATCAGGGTGAGGATGCTCTTGGCGATGGCGTCATGTCTTATGCTGAGTATGCAGAGGCAGCTCTTGATTCAGAGGTTACCGTTATCACTTATGTTCAGGGTCAT
>JAFZQT010000123.1 GCA_017620235.1 Butyrivibrio sp.
ATTCCTGACAAACAATAATTGTAACAGTTAATTCAACTATTGAACATCAAAACAAAGAAAAAACGCCTTTCTGAAAGAGTAACTTCAACTCTTCAGAATGACGTTTTTGAAGTGGAATTTAATTTTTCACTTCAGCTTTTTTCGCACAGGTCAAAGCTTCATCTATGAAACTTCCACACCGATGTGTCACATATATCCTCAACCCAATCGACTTGTATTTCGGGGCCGTACTTTTCTTGGAGATAAACGAGCATGTATCCCATGTCTTCGCCATCATCCACGTAATAAAGGTCCTCTCTGTCCGGAAGAGCTTTGATCGGACTGTTTATGCCATTCAAACGGGGATAATATGCGCTAAGAGGTGACGGAGTCTGCCATCCTCCCACATTAAACGTGTTATAAAAATAATCCTTATAATCCGCTTTGTTTATGGAAAAGATATTCTCCGCTCCGCACAATCCCAAATATGCCTCCATCATTCCCACAACATACAAATTATCCCTATTTCTCAGCTCATTAAAAAGATAATACGTGCCATCCGGATCCTGAACTACCTTTCCCTGCTTTTCATGAGTAAAGGAATAAACATTGGTTCCCAATATGTAAGCAGACGCAACAACAGGAATAATAATATAAAAAAGCTTAGGCAAAATATCTTTTTCCCGGAAAGTCATGATAAAGAACAGCGCAAACATGATCGCTGCAAGCCAGATTCCACATTCGGCATGCCATCTAAATCTTCTTCCTATTGAAAGATAATAATAATCAGCAAAAACAAAAAGGCAATCCGCCAATATATATAACTTGAGTTTTTTCCGTGCAAATATCAGCGCAAATACCGCGATGATCACAAAAGATAACGGCAAAACCGAGAACGTAAAGTCCTTTCCCATTGCGTCAAAAGAATCATCGACCAGCTCCATGCTAAGTCTCGGATTATCAAGCTTATGCGCTGCACCGACTCTGTCCATTGTCTGTAGCTTCTCCAATGTGAAATACTCTACGTCGTTGCACATCCACTTATCCATCATTTCGAAATCAACTTTGGTAATGCCGGCTTTTACATACTCTTCACTATCCCATTGAAAAGCATAATCGCCATAGTCTCTTTTCAGAGTCATTATCCTATTCCACTCAGTGAAATAGTTCCAATCGGCGTTCATCCTGTAAGCATAATAATCTGCCGATAAATAAATGATACAGAGAAAAAGAGGTATAAACACGATCAGCGCTCTCTTAAGCTTTTCTTTTTTCATAAACATGAGAAAAGCCAAAGCCAGTGCGAATCCCGGAACGATCGACAAAAACGCCTTACCTCTGCATAGGCAGCCAAAAGATATAAATACGGATGCGATCACAATATTGCGCCATCTGATCTTTTCGGCATTTATCACATGTATAAGAATCAAGAATCCTGTAATTCCGTAAAAAGTCGCATTCTTGGTATATTCCAGATTCAGATAATAGTCTTTGAACAAAAGAGCATTCATCACAAAACACGTTGCTATCGCCGCTCTGTCACTAAGTTTGTGACTTATTATATATGAACAGATAAAAACAGAAAAAAGATTCCCGATAAGGTAAAACCACAGATAGCAGTTAACCATGGGAAAAATAGAATATAATATCTTCATAAAATATCCAAAGAGGATATTGCTGTAGATCATATACTGCGAATCGGGTCCGTACGCGCCTGCTGCGATAAAATTAAGGCACAGATCGTCATCCGAAAAAATAAGTTTTCCAAAAATAATCGAAACAAGCCAAAATACAAAACATGTAGAAAAAAGAGTGATCTTTCTTTTTTTCATTTAACCAATATTCCCTTCGCCCTGCAGTCAATATATATATGATTGAATAAAAAAGTTCCAACATCCGCTATTTTATATTACGGCATATTTATACGCAATAAAAAACGTGCTAAACCATAGATTTTTTTCTACAGTTTGGCACGTTACATATCAACAAAAACCATATTCGGTCAGGATACATACTTGTGCCAACCTTTCTTCTTCCTCAGAAGGCACACCGTCTCCGTCGAGATCATCATAATTAAACCCTTTACGGTAACAATCTTCCTCAACTTCTCCGGTTTCAGAAATGGAATAATATATGTCATCGTCGTCAACATAGATAAGCTTAAACCTTAAGCCCTCATTTTCCGAAAGCTCTGTTTTTGCCAGCTCGGCGTATGCCTTCTTGTAACCTTCATCACCACTGATGGCATTGTTTATCTTATCCATGGCAGATTTGATACTGTCTATCGTAAAATCTGCTCCGATTTTTGCAAGTTCATCTTTATCAAAAGATGCAAATTCACAAAGTGTCTCACCGTCAAACATCAGAACCTGTTTGCCTTCATCGGATTCTATTATAAATACCGCATCTTTCCTATTATCAGCATTATAATCATAAGAATCCACAGCAAGAACCTTAACTTTAGGAACGATTGTCGCTATAGTTTTTTCGCTATGGCATTGATATTGGCAACAAATGATGTCTCATAATAAGGATCATCGTCATAAATACTCGGCCAATGTAAGTATCAGCACAGAGAATGCAAGCTTAATTCTCTTCTTTGACAAAGTCCGACCACTCGCCCTCTTCATCTTTAAACTTGAGCGTATTTCCTTCAATCTTATATTCATATTCTATTCCGTCTATTTTGTCACCGACCCCTGCATCGGGATTATTAATCCAACCGGTAACATGGATTTTATTATCGTCATATGTAAATTTGTAATATCCGCCATCGCCGTTGTATTTCAAATCCAGCTCACCGGTATTGTCATCATAAAATTTAATATATGCCTTATACCGATCCACCCAACGATTCAGCTCAGAATACCTATAGCCATCACTCATAGTCCGAGTGTACACCGTAGCTTTCTTTGCAGGCTCCGCAGGATCAACAAACTTTGTGAATTCTACAAATTCATTGCACCTCTTATCAATGATCTCATCAATCTTTTCAAAGGAAACCTCGTTTGAACTGTCTTTGTACGGATCTTGTGTCGAATAATAAAATATATCTTCTTCGGTTTCTTTATCAAATTCACATCTGATGCCGTCAACAATATCAAGTTTATCTCCTGCAAATTTGTAAAAGGTTCCAACAACGCATATAGGGAAAGTTACATTTTCTCCTCCCTGTTCTTTGAAGATTTCTCCGTCTGCGGCAAAAAAGTACCTTTCATCTTTATTAGCTTTTAGCACATGAACCAAATTTCCGTCTTTAAGCGTAAATATGTCATAGATGACCGAATCATAGCTTCCAAGCGGAACCTTTGTTCCAGCTATATATGAATTTGCTCCGAGAATGAGCTCTTTTGTACCGTCACCATCCAGATCTTTTGTAAGATAGCCATAAACATCGTTATCTTCATTATCCTTATAATCTTCACTTGTTTCAGGCACATAAGGTAAAACTGTTTTTTCTGAAAGATCAAGCTCACTCAGCTTTAAATCTCCCTTTTCAAGACCTTCTTTAATCTTGGAGATCAGATCTTCGTACACTCCGTAATCTTCATCACTTGCCGCAGAATTGCTCTGTCCGGCACCGTTTTCATCACTTGTGCCCGCATCGGTAGCAGCCTCTGCAGCATCATCTGCTTCCACAGTCTCTTCTTTATCCAATACATCCCCAATTATCGAGCTTATATCCGCCGGCTGACACCCTGTCAGGACCGCACTTACAAGCAGTAACAATAAACCTCTTTTCTTCATACCTTTTCCTTCTTTCTCCTATATCTCCCTGTTAAATCTTTTCATTATGAATGATAGCATATGAAAATATTCTTATCTGTGAAAAATTTTTGTATAAAAGCGCAAAAAAAGATGTAGCCGGAACGATGACTACATCCTTCAATATTTCACGATACGTATTTTCCTGCCCAGGCTTTAAGCTCGTCTGCAGGAGTTCCTACGCTTATCTTTTTGCCGCCATCGAAGCGAATACGTGTATATGTATTCTGAAGGTCTTTTACACTCTTCTCTATGTCGGTTCCACCCGATGTTGCGAAAAGAACTACATGTTTACCTGCAAAATCATAAGACTCAAGGAAAGTGTTTATGATATGAGGCGCTGTGTACCACCATATAGGAAAACCGATAAAGATAACTTCTGCATCATCCACATTTGCGGAGTTGTCAGCTATCTCCGGTCTTGAAACGACATCCTTCATTTCTATACTGCTGCGCGATTTCTCGTCCTGCCAGTTCAGATCCTCAGCTGTATATTTCTCCTTCGGAACTATCTCATAGATGTCTGCGTTTATAGAAGCAGCAAGCGCTTTTGCAACCTTTGCTGTTACTCCGCTGGCAGAAAAATAAGCCACCAATGCTTTTTTACTCATGAATCTCCTCCTGTTTTCAGATCTGTACGATTACCAGCTTCTGTGGTTCAACGTGTCTGGATTCCCCTTTCCTTCCGCGGCAAACGATACCCTGCTCAATATTTATAATATCTGCATGATTCTTCAAAGCATCCATTATCTGCTTTACAGCATTCTCATAATCTTTTGCTTCCATCGGAATAACATAGTCATGATTTATATGCTCCGTGGAAATGACCGCCGATTTGTACCTTGTGTCATATCTTATTCCGCAAAAAGTACAAACTTCCGTATTTAGTGTCCCGTTACTGTCACTGCATTGCATCGCAATATACATATTATTCCCCCTGTAACTGTTTGCCACCGCCACGACTGTAATGCAAATACAATAAAATATTTACAATATAATGATAATATATTTTATACAATTCTTAAAGTCCAAAAGAAAAAAACGCCGACACACAAATGTCGGCGCTTAAAAATATAAAAAAATCCCTCTAAAATTTTATTACTTTGTTTTCCTCACTTGCCCATCGATGCGATCAGTGCATCAATTTCTGCCTGACTGAGCATCTTACCATTATCAGCAGGTAACGGTGCTGCTGCCCCTCCCGCCGCTGCCGGCGCCGAAGGATTGAATCCGCCCCCTCCTGCCTGTGAGGATTTACCCATTATACTGGCTAATAAAGCCTGCTGTTCAGCACTAAGTCCGTTAGTATCCATATCAGACCCTTTTCCCTTCGTATTTTTGTACTCCCACATTTAAATTAGCACAAACTTCCTAGGTTATAGTTATTTTAATCAAATCAGAAAAATACGTCAAATAACTTTTTTATAAACTATTTATTAAGAGAAAACTGATTATTTTTCTCTTATAAGTCCGCTTTCATATGCTTCAAGAAGATCCTTGAGATCGCTTATACGGCTCATCAGGCTCTTTCCTATATCCGTATCCTTTACAAGTATGCGTCTCTTGGTCGTTTCCGTTATCCGGATTGCCGGCGTATTCTCCTGTCCTTTCACAAACGGCTTGTGCGCTGCAAGAGCAAGGTGATTGGAGTTGTAAATAAGCGTATATCCGGCAATTCCCGTCTGCTCGTGATATGCTTTGGAAAGCCCTCCGTCAATTATATAGAGCTTACCGTTTGCCTTAACGGGGCTTTCTCCCTTCATGGTCTTAACGGGAACATGACCGTTTATTATATGTGCCCACTCAGGATCAAGCCCAAATTCCTTTAATATCTTATCGGCATAAACTTCTTCCGACGAGAAGATGTAATACGGATTATGCCTCTCCTCGAATAGTTCTTTATTGTTTCTTAGGAAAAGATGCTCAAATGTTGTGATCTTGTCTTTTCCAAAAAGAGGCGACTTCGGACCGCACCACAGATACCACATGAGGTCGACCGCGTCCTGTTTTTTCTCCCTGTCATATCTTATATCGAGGAAATAGGCATCGTGAATCTTGGAATTTAAATAATCCATAAGTTCCTTGCCGCAAAAACTTCCGTCAGAAGTCGTCATACATGCAAAATCACCATTTTCATCCATCGGAATACAACCGTGATAGAGAAGATTGTTGTTTATTGTCCTGTAGATCGCACCGTGAGAATAAAGAAACTGCACATGTTTTCTAAGAAGCTTGGAGTGCATAAAACTAAGTTTCAGCGTATGCATCAACTCCTCTTCTTCAGGCGAAAGCTCGTAAGGCACAGAAGGATCTACCGTTGGAAAATACTTATCGCTCAATACATATTTTTTTCCCTGAATCTCTATCTCACCCTTCTCAAAGTCAATCTTATCAAGAAGTAGCCTGTCTTCAAGTTCATACTCCGGATGGCGCCTAATAAGCTGGCCTTCGAGCTTAAGCTGGATCACACTTATCGCCTTGCACATCTTTGCCGCAAGCTCCGGATTTACGGAATCATACTCGGTCTTATCAAGAAGATGCGGTTGAAAATTGTCGCACGGATCATCTCCGTAAACCTCGGCAGCAAACATCGAAAGCGGCCTCAGATTGATCCCGTATCCGTCTTCAAGCGCATCAAAAGAATTGTATCCGATCCCTATTCTCAAGACATTGGCTATGCATGCCGTATTTCCGCACGCCGCGCCCATCCAGTCGATATCATGATTTCCCCACTGAATGTCTACATCATGGAAATTCATGATCTCTTCCATTACAAGATCAGGTCTCGGACCTCGGTCAAAAATATCTCCTATTATATGAAGTGAATCGATCGTAAGATTCTGGATAAGCTCGCAGAGCGCGATGATAAACTCATCCGCCGATTCGATCTCGATAATCCCGTTTATGATCTCGTTGTAATATGCTTTCTTATTGAGATCGTTCATATCAAGATGCATAAGCTCGTCGATCGCGTAGGCATAATCAGCCGGCATCTTTTTCCTGACTTTTGACCTTGTATACTTGGAACTTACGACCTTGCAGATCGCAACAAGCCTGTTTATCGTGATCTTCTGCCCATCGTGGAGCTGCTTGATCGTGACATTCTCATCATGCCTTTTTTTCTCTATTGTTTCAGTGGGATAATATATCAGATTGGCAAGCTCGAGCTGATCCTCTTCGGACATCATATTTCCGAACGTCTCTTCTATCTTTGCCCTTATAATACCCGATGAACTTCGCAGAAGATGCGAAAAACTCTCATACTCCCCATGAATATCCGAAAAGAAATATTCAGTCCCCTTTGGAAGCGCGCAGATTGCCCGCAAATTAATAATCTCAGCGCCGGCTTTCCTTGAAGTAGGAAATTCTTTGCTGAGAAGTCTTAGATACTCTATGTCTCTCATTCTCTCTCCTTTGGATCCACATCCGTTACACGTGAATTCTCCACTAATCTATCATATTTGGAGAAAAGAGAACTTGAGCAAAATCAAATTTTTGCGCTTTTACATACCTCATTAAGGCAACAGTTCGAACAGTCAGGTCTTCTTGCGACGCAAACCGCCCTGCCGTGAAGAACAAAGCGGTGACAGAGATCATTTCCCTCTTCGGGCGGAATGATCTTCCAGAGCTCTTTTTCTACCTTTGCAGGTTCCTTGATATTGTCAACAAGACCTATGAGATTAGAAAGTCTGATGCAATGCGTGTCCGTTACTATCGCAGGCTTTCCGAAAACATCTCCCATTATAAGATTTGCACTCTTTCTGCCAACTCCCGGGAGTGCAAGAAGTTCTTTCATGTTATCGGGGACATTTCCGCCGTACTTTTCATTTATCACCTTCATGCATGCCGAAATATCTCTCGCCTTGGAGTTTCCGAGTCCGCACGGACGGATTATCTTTTCTATCTCCTCTACGGGAGCCTCCGCAAGTGCTTTGACAGTCGGATATTTCTCATACAAAAGAGGTGTGATCATATCAACCCTTGCATCCGTGCACTGCGCAGCAAGCCGCACACTCACCAGAAGTTGCCAGGCTTTGTCATAGGCAAGAGTACACTTTGCCGCGGGATATTCTTTTTTCAACCTCTCAATTACTTCGAGCGCAAGCTTTTTCTTTGTCATAATTCATTCATTATCATTCTTTTCTTGTTTTTTTTCAATATATATATTATTCTAACATAAGAGGATAATTTTATTATTCTTGAATTAATATTATACATTAAAATTAGTCAAGCTGCTGTGAGTGTGTGCATTTCCGTATATTTTATAATGAAACTGCTTACATTCACTCCTTTACATATAAAAAAAATTGATTATTATTAAAATAGTAAGAAACGAATTACAGTATTTAGAGAATTGCAGAACACGGCAATTCATGTGTTATAGAATTAGATTTTTATGAGATTAAACGAACTACTTAAATACAATGATATTGTCATACAGTGTCATGATAATCCTGATGCCGACGCGTTGGCATCGGGCTACGCTTTGTGGTGGTATTTTAAAAATAACAAAAAAAATGCGCGGCTCATCTACCGCGGTAAAAACGTGATCACGAAGAGCAATATTACCATTATGCTCGACAAACTCAAGATACCGGTAAGCTATGAGCCTGATTTTGCCGATACTCCGGAGCTTTTGATAACTGTTGACTGCCAATACGGACAAAGAAATATTACCAAAACCCCCGCAAAGCATATTGCGATAATAGACCATCATCAGGCAATCGATGAACTTCCAGAATATTCGGAAATAAAGAACGCGGTTGGAAGTGCTTCCACGGTTGTCTGGGATTTACTCAAAAAGGAAGGCGTAGACGTAAATGATGAGCCTCTCCTTGCAACAGCTCTTTACTACGGTCTATACACTGATACAAACAAACTCTCCGAAATCTCCCACCCTCTTGATAAGGATATGCAAGACGAGCTTGTTATTAACAGAAGTATTATTGTGGAAATGAGTAATTCCAACATTTCTCTTGATGAGCTCAAGGTTACAGGAAATGCGATACTGAACTACGAGTATTTCGAAAAAAATAAATATATGATAATAAAGTCCGAGCCCTGCGACCCGAACATTCTCGGGGTAATGAGTGACTTTTCACTTGAGACCGCAGGCGTAGACGTATGTCTCAGCTACTACATCGGACAAAGTGAAGTAAAATTCTCTGTAAGAAGCTGCATAAAAGAAGTCCATGCCGATGAGCTTGCGGCATTTCTTGCAAAAGGTCTCGGCGGAGGCGGCGGCCATATGTACAAAGCCGGCGGAAAGCTTCGTCCCGAGAAACTTATGCATCTTTTCCCGATGCAGACAGATGAGCAGTACGCGGAATTTGCCGCTCAGATTCTTCACGAGCGCATGGAACAATACTTTGATTCCTACGAGATAATATATGCAAAGGAAATGACGCTTGATACATCAGAGATGAAAAAATATGCCAAGACGACTCAGGAGCTTGGCTATGTGAAGCTTGATGACATCTTCCCTGACAACACAGAGATTACAGTCAGAACACTCGAAGGCGACATGGATGTCCTCATAGACACTACAACTTATCTGATGATTGGTCTTAACGGTGAAGTTTACCCCATATCGGAGAGTAAACTCAGAAGTTCCTACAAGACTCTGGACAAGCCATTCAACAAGACTTTTGAATACGCGCCCAGCATCAGAAACACTGCAACCGGCAAAAAGAAAACCGTAATGTCCTTTGCCAAAACTGCCATCAGCGTAGGCAAAGAAACCATATATTCAAAACCTCTCACCAAAAAAGTAAAGCTCTTCACTGCAGTAAATGAAGAGCGCTACTACTCCGGCGAGATTGGCGACTACATCGCCTTCAGGGAAGACGACCCACACTATATCTTCATAGTTCAGGCTGACCTCTTCCCCATCCTCTATCACGAAGTATGAAAAAAATTATATAGATCTATGCTTTTTGAGCAATCACCCCAAAAGTTCGAGGAGTTCTTCCTTGGTGAGGGTCGGATTGCTCATGGAGCCTGTATTGAGGAGCTTGTCAGCAAGCTCTTTTTTTCTGTTCTGAAGAGTGATTATGCGCTCTTCGATGGTATTCTCCATGATGAGGCGGTATACGGTGACGACGTTCTTCTGCCCGATTCTGTGGGCTCTGTCCGTTGCCTGATTCTCAACCGCGATATTCCACCAGTGATCAAAATGAATAACTATATCGGCGCTTGTAAGGTTAAGTCCCGTTCCGCCCGCCTTTAGCGAAATACAAAATACGGATGTATCGTCCTCCTGGAATGCATCTACAAGCTTTATCCTGTCTTCTTTCTTGGTTGAACCTGTAAGAAGGTAGTGCGAAATTCCCGCATCCGTAAGCTCTTTGGTTATTCTCTCAAGCATTGACGTAAACTGCGAGAACAAAAGAATCTTGTGTCCACTTTCAGACGCACTCTTTATCATCTCTATCAAAAGATCCGTCTTGGCACTTCCGCCGTCGTAGTTTTCATATACAAGTCCCGGATCGCAGCAAAGCTGCCTCAACCTTGTAATTTCCGAAAGTATCACTATCCTGTCTTTTCCAAAAGACTCCTCATCAGTTCCCTCGACCATGAGCTTAACGCGCTGAAGATGTGCATCGTAAAGCTCTCTCTGCGAGCTGTTCATAGGCGCATAGATATTCTCTTCGAGCTTATCCGGAAGGTCTTTTAAGACATCACTCTTAAGCCTTCTGAGCACAAAAGGCGATATCATCTTTTTCAGCATATCCGTTGAAGCGTCATCTCCCTCAGAAACAACGGGAACTTCAATATTGTCATGAAACTGCTTGTAGCCAAAAAGATATCCCGGCATGCAAAAATCAAATATACTCCAGAGTTCGCTAAGTCTGTTCTCAATAGGCGTTCCGGTAAGAGCAACCTTGAACGACGCATTTATGCTCTTTACTGCCTTTGCAACAAGCGTACCCGGATTCTTTATAAACTGTGCCTCATCAATGACGCAGCATTCAAAATTCAAATATTTGTAGAGCTCAACATCTCTTCTGAGAAGATCGTAAGACGTTATGATAACGTCGGTGTTTTCGCTGTCTATCTCAGACGTCACTCTTACTCTGTCAGGCTTAATTCCCACAGCCATTTCGCAGTTAAGAGACGGCGTAAATTTCCTGATCTCATGCTGCCAGTTATATACAAGAGAAGCCGGGCATACAATTAGACTGCACCTGTTCTTCCTTCCCTCTTTTTCCGCACACTCTTTTACACTTAAAAGAAATGCCAATATCTGGATTGTCTTTCCAAGTCCCATGTCATCGGCAAGTATTCCGCCAAATCCGTTATGCGAAAGAGCTTTTAACCAGAAAAATCCGGTCTTCTGATAATCCCTAAGGATGCCTTCAAGACTCTCAGGGATTGTAAATCTTTTATCCGTAGGCGCTGCAAATCCCGAGACAAAATCCTTAAAGCCTTTGCTCCTTCCAAGAGAAGCTCCGCCTTCTTCAAGATTTTTTTCCGCTACATCATTTATGAAAAGAGCTCTGTACCTCGGAACCGAAGCATGTCCCTCGATAATCTGCTTTGCCGTTATTCCGAGTCCGTCCTTGAGCGCAAAAAGCATCTTCGCATCATCGTCCGAAACGTTCACTACTTCACCGCTCTTTAACTTATAGTACTTTCTCTTTTTGTCATACTGACTCAATATCTCACTGAGTTCATCAGGCGTGAGCGTCTCGGGTACCATCGAAAGCTCAAGAAAATCCGAAACAACAGAAACCCCGAGAGTCACTTTAAGCCGCTTCTCGATCCTTACAGCCTTTATAGCATCAGAAACAAAGACATCTCCTATTGTAGAAAGATACCCTGTCTTTTCCGCAAGGAAAACATATAACTTATCGTCCGTATATGAATCCGTGACAAGAACAAGCTCTTTTTTCTGTGTGTCGAGCTTGTCAAAATACGGACTTACAAGCTTCGCCGTCCTGTTCTCCAGATAATAATTTCTTTTTACTTCCGTCGCAGTCTCATCGCCAAACCTCTCACTGTCGGAAGAAGCAAAAACGTCAAAGCTCTCCTTCATGCCGCTTTCAGTCTCATAAGCAGCCTTCACCTGACAGGTTATGGTGTTCGCGTCAGGCATATCAAGATAGATCTCAAACTTCGGAATATCAGGCGCGTATCTTGAAGCCTCGAATCCGTCCGTGCTCACGTTAAAGAACTCATTGATAACAGGGAAAAGACCTTCCGAGAAAAGAGGCAGATCTTTTTCCGCTACAAAGAGCTCGTTCTCCGTCCTTCTCGCCGCAAGAAACTTAAGCACCGGAATAATCTCCGAGCAGTCGCTTCGCGGGATCATATGAAGCTTTCTTTTTCTTTCGAAATAAATATTGGAATAACCTTCGAACATAGTAAAAGAGCCTGATTCAAAAACAATACCAAAGTTCTTTTTCTCTATGTGAAGATCGATATCAGGGAAAACAGGAACTATCTCAAGAAGTCGCTCCTCTGAGTATTTTGCCCTGAAATCGGAATTAAGAAAAAATGTCTCTTTTACAGATTTAAAAAACTCGTCAATCTCATTCCCGCTAAGCTCGATATTTTTGCTGCGTCCTCTTGAGCGAGAATAAGCCTGATATGGGTCTCCTGCTCTTTTACCCCTGAAATAGTCATAAAGAAAATTTATAATCTTCTGGGATTCTGCGGAAAATGCAGACATGTCATGCGTAAACTCAAGATGCTTGCCATAGCTTAAGAAACTGTGCTTATCTATTGCATCGAGAAGTTCCGAGATGTCCTTTAGAACATAGCTGTGACCGCCCTTTTCGGATCTTATGCAAAAAGATACAACTACCTTCTCTCTGCTAAGAACTGCATGCGGCTCCAAGACGGCAAGCGACGTATCTCTGTATAAAAGCGGCACCTCACTCTCAGGTGCATACTCCCTGAGGAGCCTCTTTGTCTCAAACGAAGTGTAATGAAACTCTTTTGGCGCATCAGAAACAAACCGCCTCCCTGAGCCGGTTATGTATTCGCCTTTTTTAGTTTCATTCGCTCCATTATTCATTCATGCCTTATTTAAGTGCTGCGACTAAGTCTGTAACGACTTCTTCCATTGTGTTGTTTTTTTCATCGATCGTGATATCGGCATACTTCTCATACAGAACGCTTCGCTCGTTGTAAAGTGAGATCAGCGACTGTCCCGGTCTCATTACAACTCCGCGCTGCTTAACGTCCTTCAAACGCTTTGTCAGAACTTCCATTCCGACTTTGAGATAAACAATCTTACCGATATTTTTATAGTGCTCCATGGCTTCCGTTCCGTACACAACACTTCCGCCTGTCGCTATGACAGTTTTCTCTGTCTCGATACCTGCATTAATCTTGTTCTCAATCTCTATAAATCCGTCAACGCCCTCCTGCTCTATTATCTCAGAGAGACGTCTTCCATCTTTCTTCTGTATAACTATATCCGCATCGACAAAATTATATCCCAATATTTTGGCGAGAATTACGCCTACCGTACTCTTTCCGGATGTAGGCATCCCAACCAAAATAATATTGTCTTTTTTCATAAAAATCCTTTCAGCTCTCCGCCACCTTTCTGACCTCTTCAAGTGCATTCAAAAAAGCATCTGCAACTTTAGGATCGAAATGTGTGCCGGAACTTTCTTTAATTATTTTTATTGCCTCATCAAAAGGAAAAGCCTTCTTATAGCTTCTCTCCGATATAAGCGCATCAAATACATCGGCTACCGCCATTATCCTTGCGGAAAGAGGTATCTCCTCGCCCTTAAGTCCCATAGGATATCCCGTACCATCCCATCTCTCGTGATGATACATCGCAAGGTTCTTTGCCTCTTTGAGATAACCGGCATCCTGCTCAGGAATGTTGCTCATAACCTTATCTATGATCAACGCTCCTTCCTTGGAGTGAGTTTTCATGATCTTAAATTCCTCAGGAGTAAGCTTACCCGGCTTATTGAGGAAATTATCGGAAATACTGATCTTGCCGACATCATGAAGCGGCGCAGAATGATAAACATCAGATACAAACTCCGGTGTCAAAAGATCCTTATAAACGCCCTCCTTGATCATCTCGTTCATGATGATCTTGGTATATTCCGCTGTATTCTTGACATGCTCTCCCGTACTCTGATCCCTGCTTTCAACAAGATCTGCCAAAGCATAGATGATTGAATTCTGAAGAGCCGTAATGGTCTCGTTTCTGCTCTTTAGCGCCTGTACAGATGCAACATGCGCCTCTATCATCTTAAGGAACGAATCGTACAGGTTCTCAATCTCATCACCTGTTTTGATCTCAATCTCATTAAAGACCTTCGCGGTCTTCTCAAGATTTTCCTCATCTTCATCCTTAAACATCGACGACGTCATCGCCATTGTGTTGATGGGAAGTATCAGATGATACTCCGACATATAGATTCCAACGCCGAGAATAAATATGTATAATCCGATAAAAAGAGATATCTGCCTCGTAGCAAATTTGAAAACCGCTCTTCCGGTCTCTTCTTCCGAATATGGTGAAATTCCCGAAAGATCGACTCCCGAATAGCTGCCGATCTCCTGCGCAATGTGTACTGTTTCCTCACCTGTCTGCACGATTGCTTCTCTGTACAACATCGTGCTGATAAGAATGGCACAGAACGCAACAAGTCCAGTTGCCAGTGTAAGAAGAATGACAACCTTTGTTCTGAGCGAGATGTAACGGCTCTTTCTGTTTCTCATACTCTTAACGGCATCGGGTGTAAGCGGCGCCTGTTTCCAGTATTTTACATTTAATCTGTCACGAATACCTGCAGGAACGATATGTGCGAGCAAAAGAGCTATCAGCACGCTTATCATCTTATCGGCAACATCAACTATATAGTCAGCGATAAGTGCTGCCTGAAAAGCCGATAACTTACCTGATTCATATATAATCTTTAAAAAATTAAGTGACGCAGTCTCAGAGCCGAATCCATAGATGATACCCGTAAGTATCGCTCCCAAAACGCCTCCGATAAAGCCATATATAAGTACTGCCAGGATTATTTTAAAGAAATCTTTGAACCACTTTTTTTCATAAAAAACAGTGGTAAGTATAGCGATAAGAACATTTATCATGCTGTAGGAAATCGCTACGGAATCAGTAAAAATACTGTTTAATAGCGAACTAAAAAAACCGACAAATATACCGGGAAGAAATCCTCCCAGCATAGATACGGTCATAGTACCTACAGAATCCAGATACAGCGGAATCTCGAAGCGGCCTACAAACTTGCTTCCAAAGATATTCATCAGTATTCCGCCGCATACCAGTAATGCAAGATAAACGCCTCTTGCTTCAGAACTTACTTTTCGATCATCAACTATGTTTACCATCTCATCCTCTGATTTTACAAGTTCATATTAACAAAATAACGTCACTATATATAATTTATCATAAAATTCAGTGTAAATCATCCATATCATCGATTCCGTGCATATCATCTGCATCAAAACCGATATTCTGCATGCTTACAGTCTTGCGGCGAAGCCTTGCAGCCTCAGACGCATGGAGAAGGAAATCCTTTATCTCTCGTCCGTGCTTGATATTCTTCATTACGATAGTTTTGTCGGTAACATCAGAAGTAAAACATGTGATTGTCGATAATCCGAAGATTCTCTGCATGAGTGTTCTTGTTATCTCAACGTCAGATACTTTGTACATATAACAGTCATTTTCGCGCACTGTCAAAAAACCTTTGATGATTGTAAGGTCATTATCTCTAAGCTCATATTTTGTAAAGGTCCAAGGAAGTCCAAAGAACAAAAGTCGCTGTGTCTCTTTATAGCGAATTTCGCCTTTGGTACTCATGGATTCCTGATACTGTTCCGGATTTAAGATTTTTGCCATATTCTCTCTCCTTATAAATGAAATTGTACTATTTCAATTTACGCTTTTTTTAAGAAGAGGTCAAATTACAAAAATATCTTTGCGACAACCTCCGCTCAACGCAGTGTTTCTATATCTTCAACTATGTACTGCGGCGTGATCCTGCTCTCTTCAAGCGCGTCCTTTGCACTCATTCCGTCATAGAATTTCTTGATAAAACCGTAGTTAAGGACTTTGACATTTTTACCGCCAAGGTATGATGCGATCTTTTGTCCAAAGCCACCTTCTAAAATTCCGTCTTCAAGCGTAACAAAAATGCTGTGATTGCTTGTAAGCCTGTCCAAAAGAGCTCTGTCTACAGCTGAAGCAAATCTTGGATTTATGAGCGTCACTTTTTTACCCATCTTCTCTTCTATGAGCTTCGCGGTCTGAACACCTATATTAAAGAAATCTCCAAGGGCAAGGATTGCAATATCCCCACCTTCTTCGCACACCTGATATTTGTCTGTATCCTTGTAATTATTGTCAACATTATAAATCGCGTTGTTCACGCCGTCGCAAGGAACCGCGATGATAGTCGGGTGATCGCTCTGCTCGATACTGTACTCAAGCATTGCAAGAAACTCCTCCTTACTTGTAGGAGAAAGATATACAACGCCCGGAATATTAGTAAACATGCCCATCGCCGATATTCCGATATGAGTCGCATCGCCCATTCCATAAATTGATGTTGAGAAAAGAACTGTCGTAACGGCGTTTCCGTTAAGGCTTACGTCCTGAGTCATCTGATCGTAGACTCTCTGCGCAAATGTCGCGTTGGTAACAAATACAGGTTTTCCACCGTTCTTGGCAATTCCTGAACACATAGCAACGGCCTGCTCTTCGGCAATTCCCACATCGACATAGTTTTTGCCCATCTTGTTTCTTACATCCTGACCAAAACCGACAGCTCCGGGAACTGCAGCAGTCATGCATACGACTTTGTCATTCTTTGCTATCTTATCAAGCATATATTTTCCGAAGATATCCTGATAGGACTCGCCGTTTCCAAAAGAAACCCGTTCACCAGTCTCTCTATTAAAAGGCATTGAATAGTGCCAGTCTTCCTTGTTCTTCTCGGCAAGAGCGTAACCTTTTCCCTTCTGGGTGTGAACATGAACGACTATCGGATGATCAATATCTTTTACCTCTTTGAAAGCATTGATAAGCGTTTCAATGTCGTTTCCTTCTTCAACATATTTATAATCAAGCCCCATTGCCTTGAACAGATTTACTTCACATGTACCGCCACTCTTTCTGAGCTGCTCAAGATTCTTGTAAAGTCCGCCGTGATTCTCGGCAATAGACTGCTCATTGTCGTTTACAACTATGATGAGATTTGAGTCCATCTCACCGGCATAATCGATACCCTCAAGAGCTTCGCCGCCGCTGAGAGAGCCGTCACCTATTATCGCAACGACATTTCCTTTTTTGCCCGTTATATCTCTTCCCTTCGCAAGTCCGGTTGCAAGGCTCACGGAAGTAGATGTATGGCCAATGTAAAACATATCATGGTCTGACTCTTTTGGATTGGTAAATCCGCACACATCCCTAAAATGCGCATCATCCATATACGCAATGGCTCTTCCGGTCAGCATCTTGTGAGGATATGTCTGGTGTGCAACGTCAAACACAAACTGATCCTTCGGCGAATCAAAGACATAATGAAGCGCAATAATAAGTTCCACCGCTCCAAAGTTTGGTCCGAAATGGCCGCCTATCTTTGTTGTTCTGTTAAAAAGAGCTTCTCTGATCTCTGCAGCAAGCTCTTTAAGTTCCTCCTGTGAAAGCTTTTTTACATCTTCAGGTCCATTTATATTTCTAAGTAACTTATAATTCATGATCCTATCCTTTCCGGCTGTTTTTTTGATTTACGGCATACAAAAACAACCTCACAAAATTATATTATAGAATCAAACGAAAATGCTTTCTTACTATTTTTTGTCTTTTGCGCTATCATATTTTGTCCTATTTATTTTCACACCCATGCATATTGAGATTCTCCTGCTCAAAAAACCGTTCCGTAGCCGATAACTTCGGTAACAGAACGGTTCTTTTCATCAATTATTGTCATAGATATCTTCCGTAAATGTAAGGCTTCCTCTGTAACCCGCATAGGTTCTGTTAAAAATAAGTCTTTCATTTATTGGAAATGCTCCGAGGATGAACTGTATTTCTTTTTCAAGCGCAATTTCTCTCTCATTGCTACTTCCGACAAGGAGCGTGATCTCTTTTTCCTCCTCACGGATTGCCTGGTTGATCTCGTACTGATCCGTCAGAAAAAGAACTTTCGGGGGTTTTGCGTATTCAAGATCCCTAATCTCTTTTTCTATCCTGTCCTTATCCTCCTGCCTGAAAATCGGCTCAGATACTATCACAAGAACGGGCGTAAAGCTGTAATCATTCGCAAGATATCTTGTGTATCCAACAGCACTGTTTGCATCTGCAACAACCGCAAATCTTTTCCAACTCACTACTCCGATTGACTGTCCCAGATAGCTGTATACGTAATCCTCTTCCGCCTCGATCACATCCTCTACAAGTTTTTCATCAAGCCCGAGTGCTTCCTGCACCGCTCTGATGAATTTAGTGGTATCTGTCGCGCCGACGAAGAGTCCCGGAATTCTGATACTCGGAACGCCGAATTTTTCCTCAAACTTCTTGGCAGGCCCATTGAAGAGCCATGGATTTACAATGATATTGAGCGCAGCGCCTGAGCTCTTTTTAATATCTTCAATTCCCTGATGTTTTGTAAAAAAGGTATTGACCTTAAGTCCCAGCTTTGAAAGAATTCTGTCGATTTCTTCAAGTGTGCCACTCCAGAACGGATCGTGGTAGGGCACGATACCAAAGATATTCACCAGCTTATCATCCTTTGGAACATCTTTTTCAATAACCTTGTCAATAAACGTGTTCCAGATTACCTCATATCCCAGGTTACTGTCGCCTGCAAATCCGGGCGTATCTATCGCATAGACTTCGTGGCCTTCTTCACGGAATTTACTTGTGACGCTTTCGATATCATCTCCGATAATACCTGCGGTACATCCCGTCAGGACAAAAAAAGCGTCAGCATCCATTATGTCAATCGAGCCCTGTATTGTTGTTCTTAATTTATTAACTCCGCCGAATACTACCTCTTTTTCAAGCATGTTACTTGACGGGATCGACACACCGCTTACAAAACATGAATGTTTATGTCCCGACTGTCCCTGATCTGCTGCCGTAGTCTGCATGCAGCATCCGGGTCCTGAATGTAATATCGGGCAGACTCTGTTTATCGCACCAAGAACGGCGTTGATTCCCGCAAGAACGCATCCGCCCTTAGGATTTTCCATTATATGTGACATTAATCTTCTCCCCCTAAAATATATTTGAATGCATTTTCTTTGTACCACGAATCCTTGTAAGGGAGTTTTACATGCTTTGCAAGTTTCCTGTTAAATCCGGGATTTTCAAGCTGATCTGCGATCTTGTTTCCCAGGAAAAGAAGTCCGTCATAGCCCATCGTAGGTCTTTTTCCGTCAAGAACGTGTGTAGTCGGAATTCCAAGCTTTGCCGCCCATTCGGGAACCCCTATAAATGCATCGGGTTTAAGTTTGTTCAAAAGATTAACCTGCTCAAAAGGCTGCATGTTGGCAATATCCACCACGAAATTCTTGTGAATGTTGTTAAGGTACTCTATATCAACCTGTGCATCAGCGTCATAGGTCGGTGTTTCGAGTCCCACAAGTTCCATGCCAAAATCATCTATAAGAGCCGCTGCCGCAAAAGATCTTCCTGTTCCGCCGCAGATAAATACTCTTTTTCCCTTAAGTCTTTCCTTAAGTTCCGCTACCAGCGGTTCTATTCTTTTATGTTCGGAAGCAATGATCTTCTCAACTTCCTCTTCCTTACCTATAACCTTTGCGATACCTCTGAACCACTTGTCGGTATTTCTTATTCCGATAGGCATTACGGTATGTGAATAAGGTATCTCGTAGTCTTCCCAGAGCGTCTTCATAAACTCATCCGCAAATACTTTACAGATAGATGTCGAAGCCTCTGCTGCAGGAATTCTTTTTATCTTTTCAAGAGAGCTGTAAAAAGGAATATAGTTGACCTTTGCGCCCAAAAGATTTATCATTCGCTCCATTTCTTTCTGATCGGCATAACTGACTGTCGTAGGCGCAAAAAGATTTATAAGTCCTTTTTCTTTTTCAACTTTCTCTTTTTTCAAAATATATTTGTTGATCGAAATAAATGCTGCGTCAAATCCCGACGCACAAACTTTGGATTTGAAGCCTTCGCAGTGTATCGGAACCATGATAGTATCAGGATAATCAGCCTGAAGATCCTGTGCTATCGCGTCAATATCGTCTCCAATGATACCTGATGCGCAGGAAGCATATATAAATGCCAGCTTAGGGCTGTATCTCTCGACTGCTTTCTGAACAGCCTCTCTAAGCTTCTGCTCACCGCCAAATACTACGCTCTTCTGATCTATATTTGTAACAATAAGTCTTGGGTTTTTGACAACCTTAATCCCTCTGTGAATCTGTCCGACGCGGTACATATCTACCGCCATGATCGCACAACCAACACATCCCTGTGGAGAATGTGAAATAAAGACAGAATCCTCCAAAGACATAAGTGCCGCCATACTGTTTATCTGCTGGCACTGAAGTCCCTGCGCAAAACTCCTGTCTGCCCTTTTAAGACATCCTTTTTTATACTTCTCCGCAACCTCTTTTCCGGTTGTTCCTAAATCATTTATCCTGCCGGGTATACTCTCTCTAACTCCCGAATACTGTACGTTTGACATTGATTTACCTCTCCCGAAAGATGCCACCTTTATATAAAAAGCCGAAGGTATATCGTTACACCTCCGGCTTTCCGGTCAGCATCGCATTTCTGTGATGCTCAAATCTTATCATAGTATGTGTTTTGTGAGAATTTAAGAAAACTTATCAGTACCAATCAGCTAAGGTTATCACTTCAATCAGTACTGCACCAAACGGCTCATCCATAAGTAATATCTCCGGATCACAGGCAAGCGCTCTTGCAATAGCAACTCTCTGCTGCATTCCTCCGGACAGCTCACCCGGCTGTTTGTTTTTGTAATCCGAGAGGCCTACTTTTTCAAGGAATTCATCTGCCACTTTGTATGCTTCACTCTTTTTTATCTTTTTGAACTGTCAAATTTTGTCCTATCTATTCCAAATGAAGTTTTATAAAATCCTCGAATCTTGGAAGAGCCAAAAACAATGATCCATATTGGCTTGCATTGACTATTCCTTTACGTTTTAGTCTATCTCGGTATACAGAAAACTTTGAAGTAGACATTCCCAATGCTTCTCTTATCAAAGTAACATCTGTTTTACGCGACGTAGCCATTTCTCCCAATACTAATTTATCTGTTTCTGATAACTCGCTCCAAATCTTGTTGTACACGTATTCATCAAGATATTGGTCATATTCAGGAAGAATGTCCTCTAAATTTTTATCTTTATTATTCCACATGAGATATCCTAAAAGCTGAAATGCGTAAGAATACCCCTTGGTCAACTTGGCCATTTCTTCTGCTTTTTCTTGTTCACAGGAAAAGACCTGCTTGTACTTAGCTATCATTGCTGTATAATTCAAAGGTTCCAAAACAACCTTAGGCGCCCTGTACAAAAAAGTCAGAGACTTTTCGTTTTGCAAACTATAGATATTCTCATAAAGCCCTGTCATAAGCAAGTATATCGGATATTCCTTTCTCAGCAGGATCTGGAATGCAGCTGAGAACACTCTGATATTATCGCTTTTTGTCACTTCATCTATGGTTATAAGGAGTTTTTTTCCAGATTTCTTAACATGTTCCAGCATCTTGTCAATAGCTATTTCAATATCTGTAACCGGAGCAGAATTTTCCAAAGTAACACCCAGCCCCAATGCAGAAAAGTCCAACTTCGCCTTCAAAAACAAGGCATGCAAATCAGGTATTGAATATAACGAAGCTGCAAGCTTATCAAGCATATCTCTTTCCGGATTCAGTTCTACAAATATCCATTGTTTGTCCTGCGTGAGCGTAGATGCTATGGTTGTCATCATAACTGTCTTCCCAGCACCTCTTACTCCTGTTATCATATAGACCTGACTTGAAGGATTTTCACCATTAAAATCGTCTAAAATCTGATTTGTCTGAGTAATTCTTGAAATAAATTCAGACGGTTTTTTCCCAAAAGATAATGTGAAAGGGTTGCCCATTTTTATACCTCTTTATATGCAATAGTATCTTTTATATCTTTTTATATCTATGCATATACTTTATATCTTTTTATATCTTTAGTCAATTCTGGCATAGCCAAATATTATATTTCTATGCCGGAAGGCATTTAATTACAATCTACTATTGGCTTTCCGGTCAGTATTTTATCTACATATTTGTTAGACGCTACACTAGTTTTTGCAAAATGAAAAAATGCGGTCATAGAAATCTTTGGCTTCTTCAAATGCTCCATGCCCGAATTCGTCATATATAAACAACGTGCTATCAGTGATTCCGTTTTTAAGTTCTAGCGCTGCATCGTTTCCTATTGTCTTATCATCACCGCCTGCAATAATAAGTGTAGGAGCCTTAATTTTGCATAGTTCGTCCCTTACATCAAATTCCAATATCGCATATGCGTTTCTGTAGAATCTTTCATAATCCGAAGGCTTGGTAAACCTTGCCATCACAGGGAAAATCTTTCTGTTCTTATCAAGGAATTTATCCGAATACATCTTCTCGGCGGTATCAACCATAAGCTTTGTGTGGTCACCGCTCTTTGCCATATCTATCCAGCCTGAAACGGCATTTTTTACAGTCCCTGTTGCATAAGGTGCCGTAACTGCAAGTACGAGTTTCTCGACAACTTCAGGATGATATATCGCTATGCACTGCGCTATCATGCCTCCTTGCGATACTCCGCACACATCCGCCTTATCTATGCCAAGCTTTTCCATCGCAAGCACCTGATCGTCAGCCATATCTTTGACGGAATATCCTTCAGGCATCTCATTTTTTCTGCTGAAAATATATACCGTGTAATCATTCAAATACTTCTTGTAGGGAGAAACCAGCATCCATGCCTTTCCCTTTACCGTCATAAGTCCGTCAGACAATCCCGGAATAACAACCATATTCTTTTTGCCTGTGCCAAAGGAAGCATAATACATCTCCGTATTACCTATTGAAACGCATCCATTCTTTATGTTCTTTATCATGTAGTCATACCTTTCGCTGTCTTTATATTTCACGATTGAAAAAAGACGACGCAGTAGAACTAAATCTAATGCGCCGCCTTAATATACAATAATGGCAGTTTAATTTTGTAAAGCTTACGCGTTTACGATTTTTCCGAAGTCAGGCTTAAGGCTTGCTCCGCCGATCAGTCCGCCGTCGATGTTAGGCTTTGAAAGAAGCTCTGCAGCATTTCCTGCGTTCATGGATCCGCCGTACTGAATACGAACTTCATCAGCTGTAGCCTGATCGTAAAGCTTAGCAATAAGCTCACGGATAAGCTTACATACTTCTTCTGCCTGATCAGCTGTAGCTGTCTCACCTGTTCCGATAGCCCAGATAGGCTCGTAAGCGATAACAAGCTTCTTAACCTGATCAGCAGTTACACCGTCAAGATCCCATGTGATCTGTCTCTCGATCCACTCTTTGTAAGTATCAGCCTTACGAAGTGCGAGTGACTCACCACAGCAAAGGATGGGAGTAAGTCCTGAAGCGAATGCCTTCTTAACCTTTGCATTGATAAGGATATCGTTCTCTCCGAAGATATCTCTTCTCTCGGAGTGACCGATGATAACATACTTAACGCCTGCCTCTACGAGCATAGGTGCGGAGATCTCTCCGGTGAAAGCGCCCTTATCCTCGATGTAGAAGTTCTCTGCTCCTACTGCTACGTTTGTGCCTTTAACAGCCTCTGCAACGGGAACGATGTCGATAGCGGGTACGCAGTAAACTACGTCTACAGCATCATTCTTTACAAGATCCTTGAGCTCTGC
>JAFZQT010000018.1 GCA_017620235.1 Butyrivibrio sp.
ATGATTGATACGTCGAATGTACCACCACCAAGGTCATAAACCATGATCTTCTGCTCTTTCTCGTTATCAAGTCCATACGCAAGTGCAGCTGCTGTAGGCTCGTTGATGATTCTCTTAACCTCAAGACCTGCGATCTTACCTGCGTCCTTTGTAGCCTGACGCTGTGCGTCATTGAAGTATGCAGGAACTGTGATTACAGCTTCTGATACTTTTTCGCCGAGGTACTGCTCCGCATCAGCTTTAAGCTTCTGAAGGATCATAGCTGAAATCTGCTGAGGAGAATACTTTTTTCCATCAATGGTACGACCATTGTCTGTACCCATATCTCTCTTGATTGAAGAGATTGTATTGTCTGCATTTGTAACTGCCTGACGCTTAGCGGGCTCACCTACGATTCTCTCGCCGTTCTTTGTGAAAGCAACGATTGAAGGTGTTGTTCTGGCTCCCTCTGCATTAGCGATAACAGTAGGCTTTCCGCCTTCCATAACTGCTACGCAGCTATTTGTTGTACCTAAGTCGATACCGATAATTTTACTCATTTCTACTTCCTCCGTTATTTTGAATTGAATTATTTACTTATTGTGTAACGCCAACCATGCTATGTCTGAGCACAGTGTCGTGGAACATATATCCCTTTTGAAGTTCCTGTGCAACAACTCCGGATTCATATTCCTCGCTTTCCACCTGCATTACTGCGTTGTGGAAGTTCGGATCGAATTCCTTACCCACAGCTTCAATCGGGGTTACTCCAAGATCTTCCATCTGCTTCATTATCTGCTTGTAGATCTTGTTCATACCATCTGCAAAGGCTCCGTCTTTTTCCTCTTCGGGAACTGCCTGAAGTCCTCGCTCAAAATTATCTATTACAGGAAGGAGCTTCTCAAGTACACTGCTCTGTCCCTGCTCAAACATCTGAGCCTTTTCCTTATCAGTTCTCTTCCTGAAATTATCAAACTCTGCAACCTGTCTGATAAGTCTGTCGTTAAGTTCATCTATCTTTTCTTTGAGAGGATCCTTTTTTTCTTTTTTATTAAAAAGACCTTTTTTCTTATCTTCAGATCCCTCTTCGGAAGTTTCTTCATTCTCTTCCTCGGAAGATTCCTCTTCAGAAGTTTCAGCCTCGGCTTCAGCTTCTTCAGCAGCCTCTTTATTCTCTTTGGCTTCCTCTTCGAGCTCTTCCATAATTTCTTCGAGAACTTCCTTCTCCTGCTCGTTCACGTCTTTCTTAGGCTTATCGTGAACTTTCTTCTTATCTGTACTGCTCAATTTAACCTTGCCTCCTCATCTAGCTCTTTTTCCTATAAAGTTCATCAAGAGCGTATCTCATATTCTTAAGCGTCGAAATAACTTTGTCGTAGTCCATTCGCTTGGGACCTATTATTCCGACAGTACCTTTCATTCCGTCACCAAGTTCATATGTCGCGGTAACAACGCTACAATCCTTCATTGCCTGAACCGGAGTTTCGTTTCCGATGTAAACCTGAATGCCTGTCTCTTCTTCATCAGCCGAGAGCGTATTTTCAACGATGCTGTTAAGATCCTTGGCATCCTCAAATGTGCTTATAAGCTCGCTTGCCTTAGCACTGTCCGTAAGCTCGGGATACTTGAAAATATTCATCGTTCCGCTCGTATAAATCTGAAGGTCATCATCCGCTGTGATCGACTCTGCCGCAGCATCAATGACATTTCCAATAATCTCACTGTGTATGCCGGCTTCCTGTTTGACAGCGGCTATAAGTCCGAGGTTAATATCCTCAACTGCAAGCCCGTCCAGTCTGGTATTAAGCAAAATGTTGAGTTTCAACATCGTTGCGTCATCAAGCATTTCCTCAACATTTATGATCTTATTCTTAATGACATTACCTTCTATTACTATGGTCGCAAGAAGATGCTCTTCATCAACCTTAGATATCTGTATGAATTTAAGTTTGTTCTTCCTGATCTGAGGTGCCGAGATCATCGTCGCGTAATTTGTATCAATCGCAAGTGTCTTAGCAACCTTCTTAAGGAGTGTCTCAAGCTTCTCTTCTTTATCGAGAAGCATCTCTTTCATGTTCTCTACTTCCTGCTCTTTGTCACGAAGCATCTCGTCTACATATACTCTGTAGCCCTGATCTGAAGGGATACGTCCCGCAGAAGTATGTGGCTGAATTATGAGCCCCATCTCCTCAAGATCTGCCATCTCATTCCTTATAGTAGCGGAACTAAGATTAAGGTCCGTGTACTTGGAAATCGTACGGCTTCCCACAGGTTCGCCTGTCTCAAGATAATTTCTGACTATCGCATGGAGTATTTTTCTTTTTCTTTCGTCTAATTCCAAAGTGTCCACCTTCCTATGTATTCACCGGTTAAATTCATTGGACGGTAACTGTTTTTCTTATGTGTTAGCACTCACTTGACTTGAGTGCTAACATCTTCTGTATCATAAATTATCACTCCCAAACAATAATGTCAACAATCCTTTTCTAAAAAGTCTATAAATAAGATACTCACTCGTTGCAAACAGCGCCAACACGTATACTACGGCAACAAGACTAAGTCCTCTGTAAAAAAGTGCATGCTCAAAACCGTACCACGGATTCAACCAGGAAATCCCCAGCGGATTGAGCACACTCGCAAATACGGTCGCTATGACCGATATCATCATAGCTTTAAGTTTACTTTTGAAAAAGAGAATAAGAAGTCCCACAATATTTATAAGGGTAAAAATATTCAAAATCGAAAGTGCAAGCCACTTCCACTCTTTTACCGGAAGTTCCATAGGATTTCCACCTTTCAAATAAACAAATCCCATAGTGATAACAACCGCCATTGTAAAATAGGAAACATTTACAAGCCGTACAGTCAAAAGCTTCATTCTATAAATTTTATTTATTGAAATATCACTGAAATATGAATTGACGATTCCGTGGTTCACCTCTTCTATAGAAAAGCTGCCGGCGACCACGACCGATATGAATATAGGAAAAAAGAGAGTTGAAAAAAGATCCATTGCAGTAACATGAATGATATCACTTGTAATCTCTTTTACCCTAAGACCAAGACAGCCCTGAAAAGTAACTGACGCAACTGTCAGAATCAATCCGATAAGAAATATCCCCGAGCCTTTTATCTTTCTTAGTTCAAATCTTATATAATCCATCTCTCCTCCTATGAATAGAACTTTTTCCCGCTTATATACACAATCACTGCGCCAAGTACAATATTAGAAACCGCAGCGATTAAAAGAAATGTATGATCAAAAACTTTTCCAGCTTCAAACGCATAACTTCCTGCAGCCGCCCCTACATAATTTGCAATCCGAACCCCCTCCCTCGCAAATCCGAATATGTATATAAAAAAAATCCCCAGCACGACGGCTACGGGGAAGCTTTTAATGTACAGCTGAATACAATATTGCAAAGCATAACAAAAGATATTTATGAAAAGCGCAATAACTGCCACACTACCAAACATTGCAGGACCAATATCCGCGTGCAGTATAATCTTTGCGACCGGCACATACAGAACAAGTGAAAAGATTGTATAGACAAACTGATACAACATAAATACGGCAAACTTGGCAAATACAATCTTTTTCCCGTCAAATACCTTGATCATCAAAAGATCCCACGTATCATTGATATACTCTTTGGTCAAAATGTTATATCCGACAAACATTGCGCACAACATCCCGACAATAACATTTATGCCGCAGAAAAAATATAGATCGACACCACTCTCTCCGTACAATGCAAGCACATCGGTATTAGTCACGTCAAACTTATAAAACGCGCATAATATCAGGTTACACATTACCGCAAACAAAGCTACTGCGGCTAATACACGATTATCTGCCTGCATCTTTCTTATTTCTTCTCTTATAAAACATCTCATACTTTTCCTCTTTTCTTAGCGGTAATCGTGAGATATATGCTTTCAAGGCTGTTATCTGGTGACACTTCATAGACTTCGACATTTTCGTTGATCAGATTTTTTAATAGTTTAGGGATATTCTCTTTTGCCGTCTCCATAAAGAAGGCCTCATTTTTTCTCTGATAGTTTATTCCAAACACATCAAAGATTTTCGCCGTTTTCTCGGAATCATTTGTCCTAATGCGGTATTCAAGGCCTTCCGTCTCATAGAGAAATTCAACAGTTCCTTCAAATATCTTTTGCCCTCTGTCGATTATGCATATCCTGTCTGAGAGTTTCTCTATTTCAGAGATATTGTGGCTTGAGATAAAAACTGTACATCCGCTTTGATGAGCCAGCTCTCCAAGCATCTCTCTTATCTCAAATATCCCCTTGGGATCGAGCCCGTTAGTTGGCTCATCAAGAATAAGTACCTTGGGATTATTTAAAAATGCGACGGCAAGCCCAAGTCTTTGTTTCATGCCAAAAGAAAAATCAGAAACCTTCTTATTTTCTACACCGTCAAGCCTTACCAGCTTGAGAACTCTGTCAGCATCTTCAACCGGTTTTCCAAGTATTCTCTGAAGATAAGTAAGATTTTCTCTAGCCGTCAGATTCGGATAGTAATTGGGTTTACTGATGAATACGCCTACCTCCTGCATAATACTGCTGTCCAGGTGCTTTAGCTCTTTTCCTCCATATCTGATAACGCCCATATCCGGCTTTAACAATCCCACCATCATCTTCATGGTTGTTGTTTTCCCTGCACCGTTCGCGCCTATAAAGCCATATATCTTGCCTTCCGGAATCTCTAAAGATAAGTTTTTAACCGCGATTTGATCATCAAATCTTTTAGTCAAATTTTCTATAGTAATATCCATATTTTCCTTTTTCGCATCTGTTATTCTTCATCCGATGCCGCGCTCGGATCATACTCAAGTATGTCTCCGGGCTGGCACTCAAGTGTCTCACATATTGCTTCAAGTGTAGAAAATCTGATAGCGCTTACTTTACCTGTTTTTATCTTAGAAAGATTTACATTTGATACTCCGACTTTTGCTGACAGTTCATTTAACGACATTTTCCTGTCAGCCATGACTCTGTCTAATCTAAGTATTATTTTTCCCATATTGTTCACCTCATATTTCCTATGTTATAAGGTTTCATCTGATTCCTTCTGAAGTACATAGCCATAATCAAGTATGCAATATACGCTCCAGAAAACAGCGCCTGTAAGAACTGCCGATCCAAGACCTTCACTAAAAAAAGTATAAACAGTAATTATGATAAATACTGATTTAAGTCTCTTCATAATATCCACACCAAAAGGCGTATCGCTGTTCTGAATAAGTTTAAATACCTTCATTATTATGATGAAAATTCCTGCAATAATTGCTATTCTAACTCCTAATGAAATGAACCCCACCCCAAATGCTTCTGCATACATTTCTTTACCAATAAAATGTTTCATTAAATATGTTGTACCAATAAGAACTCCGTCTGAATTAGAAAACTCAAATAACTCGTTCGTAGTTCCCTTGCTGTCAATTATTTGCATTACATGCATAATTGTTTCTCCATTAAAGTTTTTATCAACTTCAATCGTCATACATTCATTAACAATACCTCTACAAACAATAAATCCTATTCCACTAACCACCAAAAACGTAGCAACTATTACCATTATCACGTTTAACACCTTTGCAACTTTTCTGGCTACATCGCAACTCTTCTTTACATTAGCAAGTTTGATCTCATACTCGTTCATTTTATTCTCCCATCCGCGAACCCTTCTGTTCGCATTCAACCTTTTTTATTTTGTATCTGACTCCATTATTGATTACATGTTTTCTCGAGAATATCTTTACTTTTCATCACCGCGTCCGGTTATTTCCTGTTCATGAGTATAATATATCATTACCATTTACCCTTGTCAATAACTTTTTAATGTAAAACATTAAATATTTATCTTGTACGTTTTATTATTTATCGAAAACAGCTTTAAAATAGCGTTTTTTGTTTAATAGGAAATCCAGCGAATTTTCCTATTAAACGAAAAAGAAGCAATAACCGGATCGCTCCAATCATTGCTTCTCTGATGTCATTTTTGCAGGCTACCCACAGCCATCATGCACTTATCATCAAATATCGATGTCGCCTGAAATCTTGTCATCAACTACGTAGTATGCCTTATCTTCCTGAGGCTTTACGTAGATGCTGAGCTTCTTTACTTTCTTAGGATCGCCCTTAAGATCGTACTGGTAGTTATCCAATGATTTCTGGACAAGCTCTTCATTTGAGATATGCTTGTATGAATACTGAATCTCGATCATAACATTAGGCTTTGTAGCTGCTTTCTTAGTTGTAGTCTTCTTTGCTGTTGTCTTCTTAGCAGTAGCCTTCTTTGTTGTGGTCTTCTTTGTAGTAGTTTTCTTTGCAGCAGTCTTAGTAGCTGTTGCCTTCTTTGCTGTGCTTGCAGCCTTCTTGGTAGTTGTCTTCTTGGCTGCTGCTTTCTTAGTTGTAGTCTTCTTTGCAGTAGCCTTCTTTGCCGGTGCTTTCTTTGTCTCGGCAGTTGTGCTCTTTACTTCCGGTGTTTTAACTTCTGTAATAAAAGTAGGGTTTTTGATAGTTGCAACAGGTTTTACAACCGCTTCCGACTTCTTAATCTCTGCCATTTCTCGTTATCCTCCTCAAAATCGCAAATGATCCATGAAACTCGTTAAAACAATAAAGTGATTACGAAATTAAGTTTACCACCAATAAACTGCATTGTCAAAGCATCGACAGATAATTACCCTTTATTTCATCCCATTTTATCTAGTGTAGCTTTGTATGCTGATATCAAAGTGGCTGAAAAAAGCAGTCCTGCACATATGTCACTGAACCAATGCACACCGGCAAGAACTCTTCCGACAACGCCTATGAACATTACCACACAGGCGCAGGTCTTCAGAACCGCCACCAGATTTTCGTCGTCATATAATCTTTCTCTCCATGCAACGATCGCACTTCCAAGTATCGTGCAGATCATAAGAACATGCGTAGATGGGAAAGAAGCCTCAAGTTCAACTTCATCCGGCAAAAGAACCGGTCTGTAGTTAAACGGAACCTTGTCAAAAAGGATATACAAAACAACCAGTATAACGTACAAGAAGCCCATTACAAGTATCTCTTTGTCGACTTCAGGCAAACGTCTTCTCTCTTTTACAAGCTGCATGAATCCCACAGCAGCAAAATAAACAGCCGTAAGAATAGCTATCATCAGCATTATGTCAGTCACCTTATCCCACATGGGATTGTAGGAAATTGCATCGAGCACTACTTTGTTGATCGCTGAAAAGCCCACGCTGGTGCCTTCCGGACCAATTGCCTGCTTGTCAACAAAAGTCACAAGCACTGTATATATAGCTGAAATAATGAACAATAAAATTGTTTTCCCAAAATAATTCTTTCTCTTTTTCTTCATAGCACCCGCTCCTCCATATAGTGATAACGTTATTTCTTGTATACTTCATTTACGAACTTGCGAAGTCTCTCCATTGCTCTCTCAACCTTCTCGGTCTCTATGCAATAAGCCATTCTGAAAAAGCCCGGTGCCCCAAAACCGTCTGTGGGTACGAAAATAAGATCGTACTCTTTAGCTTTTTTGCAGAATTCTATTGAGCTCTCTTCAAGTGCTTTAGGCATAATATAGAAAGTTCCGCCCGGCTTTACAACAGTAAATCCAAGCTCTACCAAAGTATCATAAATAATATTCATGTTTGTCTCATAAACAGAAAGATCTGCAGTCATGTCACAGACTTTTGCAACAGCCTGCTGAATGATTGAAGGAGGACAGTTGTGTCCTGTTCCTCTTGAGATCTGTCCGCACATGGGAACAATAAACTCTGCTCCGTCACACTTAGGATTAACTGCAACGTAGCCTATTCTTTCTCCGGGAAGAGAAAGAGATTTGGAGAAAGAGTAGCAGCTCAAAGTATGGTCATAGAACTTTGAAACATAAGGAGCGTCAGCGCCCTTAAATACTATCTCTCTGTATGGTTCATCAGACATAAGATATACAGTATGTCCAAACTCTTTTGACTTAGCTGTAAGTATCTCTGCAAGTTTTGTAAGTGTCTCTGTTGAATATGCAACACCCGAAGGATTGTTTGGTGTGTTGACAAGAACTGCCGCAACATCACTTGTAAACATCTCTTCAAATTTATCAAAGTTGATCTGGAAAGTCTCAGTATCTGCTGGAACAACTCCAAGCTCAACTCCCGCACCTGTTATATACGGATTGTACTCAGGGAAAAACGGTGCAAATGCGAGTACTTTATCTCCGGGCTTTGTGATAGCTCTAACTGCATGTGAGATAGCACCTGCTGCCCCTGTTGTAGGGAAGATGTGCTCAGGTCCGTAGTTCATTCCAAATCTTTTATTCAAAGACTGCGCGATTTTTTCTTTATACAAAGGATTTCCGAGACTCGGAGTATATCCGTGAAGTGTCATGGTATCTTCCGTCTGCAGAAGTCTGATCATCTCATCTGTAAATTCCTGAGGAACCGCAACGGAAGGGTTTCCCAAGCTGAAATCAAAAACGTTCTCGTATCCGATCTCTTTTCCCCTCGCAGTAGCGTACTCCGAAAGTTCTCTAATTACTGACTTTGCGCCAAGCATTGCTTTATATGTCTCGTTAATCATTATTATTTCTCCTTAATTAGTTTAGCCAAACTTTGCTTTTCAGTATATCACAAAAGCTCTTCCATCGCAGAAAGAATATCCTCCGTATCCTTCAAAAGAATATCCTCAGCCTTATCGCTGTTTTTATCCTTCTTGTACTTATATATAAAGACAGGATTTCCGGCAGCATGGAAGTTCATCTTGCCCTCATACTTTGCAAGTAGTTCGGGAATCTTCTCGCCTTTTATCTTGGCGTTAGGAGTTACCTTTATCTCTATCTTGCCGTCGCCGCCTTTTATCTCAGTCACAAAGAGTCTGTGCGCAGCGGTACGGATGAGTGAAATTCTAAGAAGATTGAGAGCAGTCTTAGGAACTTCTCCAAATCTGTCAACGAGCTCATCTCTCATATCATCGCTCTCTGTCTGAGTTTCTATGCTTGCAATTCTCTTGTATATCTCAAGTTTTTGCTCTTCGTTCAAGATATAGCTGTCGGGAATATATGCGCTGACATCAAGGTCGATAACGGTGTTGATGTCTTCTCTTGTATCTTTTTCACCCGGATTCTTCTTGTGACGGACTGCTTCTTCGAGCATCTTGCAATAAAGGTCATAACCTACAGACTGCATATGTCCGCTCTGTTTCTTGCCAAGAAGGCTTCCTGCGCCTCGGATCTCAAGGTCACGCATAGCGATCTTAAATCCGCTTCCGAGGTCGGTAAACTCTCTGATCGCAGAAAGTCTCTTTTCCGCAACCTCTTTTAACACCTTATCTCTCTTGTACATAAGGAAAGCATAAGCTGTTCGGTTCGATCTTCCGACTCTTCCTCGAAGCTGATAAAGCTGTGAAAGTCCCATCTTGTCAGAGTCATGTATGATCATGGTATTTACGTTCGAAATATCAAGTCCCGTCTCAATGATCGTCGTAGAAACAAGAACATCAACTGTTCCGTCGATGAAATCGTACATAATCCTCTCAAGCTCTGATTCCTTCATCTGTCCGTGCGCAAAAGCAACGTTCGCCTCCGGTACAAGCTTCTGAATCCTAGCCGCAACATCTGCTATGTCATTAACTCTGTTGTATACGTAATAAACCTGACCGCCTCTTGAGAGTTCTCTTACTATAGCTTCCCTTACAAGTTCGTCGTTATATTCCATAACATACGTTTGGATTGGAAGCCTGTCGTTAGGCGCTTCTTCAAGAACTGACATCTCTCTTATTCCGACAAGCGACATGTGAAGGGTTCTCGGAATAGGCGTCGCAGTAAGTGTAAGAACGTCGACGCTTTCTTTTATAGTCTTTATCTTTTCCTTATGTGTAACACCAAAACGCTGCTCTTCGTCCACGATAAGAAGTCCAAGATCCTTGTACTGGACATCCTTGGAAAGAAGTCTGTGTGTTCCGATAACAATATCGACAAGCCCCTTCTTAAGATCTGTAACGGTCTTAGACTGCTCTTTTGCCGTCCTGAATCTCGACATAAGATCAACTCTTACAGGGAAGTTCCTCATTCGCTCGCAGAAAGTGTTGTAATGCTGCTGCGCAAGAATGGTTGTAGGAACAAGAACCGCAACCTGCTTTCCGTCCTGAACCGCCTTAAACGCTGCTCTTATTGCAATCTCCGTTTTTCCGAAACCAACGTCTCCGCAGACAAGTCTGTCCATAATAACAGATGATTCCATATCGCGCTTGGTCTCTTCTATGGCATTTAGCTGATCTTCCGTCTCCTGATACGGGAAAGCGTCCTCGAACTCCTGCTGCCAAACCGTATCCTTACTGAACTCAAAGCCTTTGGTCTCTCGTCTCTTCGCGTAGAGCTCAACAAGATCCTGCGCAACTTCTTCAACTGCTGCCTTGACCTTATTCTTGGTATGTGTCCACTCCAAGGTGCCGAGCTTATTAAGCTTTGGCTTATGACCGTGCCCTTCTTCGCCGCCCGAAGCATATTTCTGTATAACACCAAGCCCGGTTGCGAGGACATACAGGTTACCTCCGCCTCCGTACTCGATCTTTATATAATCTCTGACAACATTGTCAGTTTCAACTTTCTCAATACCTTTATAAATACCAAGTCCGTGTTCTTCGTGAACTACATAGTCTCCAATCTTAAGGTCGGCAAAGTTCGAGATTTTTTCTCCCGTGTACGAAGACTTCTTCTTTCTCTTCTTCCTCGTATGCTCGGTAAAAATGTCGCTCTCCGCGATCACCGCAAACTTAATCCCCGGATACTCAAATCCCTTCAGTATCCTTCCGTAATAAGTCATTATCTCGCCGGGACGAAGCACGCGCCCGGGATCTTCGCTGTAGAACGCAGTAACGAGATTATCCCTTAGATCTTCTACAATTCTTTTTGCTCTGGTCCTAGAACCTGAGAGTATAAGCACTCTGTAGCCTTTTTTCACATAACTCTTCAGGTCGTTTACAAGAGAATCAAAGCTGTTATTATATGGAGCAACACTTCTTGCGCTTATGTCCCAGCTCTTTTCCGGTGAAAAAAGATTCTGCGACGCGGGCATGGCAAGTGCGGAAATAAGCACTCTTCGCCCATTTCCCATTCTTGAAATACAGTTATCTATAGAATATAAAAGATCCATCTGCCCTGGAAGGACGTAGCCCTTCTCGGCTCTGTGAGTCATGCTCTCTCTAAACTCGGCTTCAACAGCCATCGCATGCTCCTGAACTCTCTGAGGTTCGTCTATAAAGATGCAGCTCTTTCCCTTCGGGAACATCTCCTGAATTGTGACAGTGTCGTCGTAAAAATAACGGATGTAACTCTCAAGATTGACCACTGAGTGGAGTTCAAAAAGTTGCTCGTTAAGTTCTTCCGTCTGCTTTTTTATCCTGTGCGCTTCTTCTGTCTTAAACTCTGCCCGAAGCGCTTTGCAGACTTTCTCGGTATCTTCGTTTACCCTGTCCATTCCTTCTCTGAGTTTTTTCTCATCAAGAATGATCTCGGATGCAGGATAAATATCGATGGATTCAAGCTTCTCAAGCGATCTCTGAGACATTATGTCAAAGCTTCTGATCGACTGGATCTCATCTCCCCAAAGCTCTATTCTGAACGGATTGTCTTCCGTAAGATCAAAGACGTCAACAATATCACCCCTAACAGAAAACTCGCCAGGTCCCTCTACCTGATAGTTCCTAACATATCCCATGGTGACAAGGCGTTTTGCAATCTCCGTTTCATCGATTGGTTTATGCCTGTCAATCGAAAGAATATTCTCTTTTATAACTTCAGGTCTAATCTGCGGCGCCATGAGCGCAGAGAAGGTTGTGACCACAGTGACCGGTCTTCCCTCGAGAAGTCTTCTCATACAGCGTATTCTCTGTCTGACTATCTCGTTGCTGTGCACATCCGCCTGATAAAAGATAAGGTCTTTAGCCGGATACACGGTGACGTTCTTATCGTAGAATTTATAGTCTTCGTATATCTCTTTTGCCCTTAGATCACTGTAAGTTACAATTATTCTGTACTTAAAGTCAGCCCCAAGACTGCTTATAAAGTGAAGTTTCTGGGAGTCAACACATCCCGTCACTTCCGCACAGGCAAAGGGCTTTTCAAGATACTTATTCAGTTCTTCGAATTCTTTTAATTCGTTTAAAGGAGTTGTTATCGCTCTCATTTATTTTTTACCGTTAAACTTGTTCATGGCGCTGTCTACACCGTTCTCCATTATCTCGCAAACAGCATCAACAGCTCGCTCTATTCCGTCTTTGATACCTGTGGCGTCTTCTCCTTCGAAGTGTCCGAGCACCCAGTTCACCATGTCATATTCCTTGGGCTTCTTGCCAACACCTACGCGAACTCTGCTAAACTCATCATGTCCAAGCTGAGCAATTATGTTCTTGAGTCCGTTATGGCCGCCGGCACTTCCCTTGGGACGCACCCTGATATTTCCCACATCAAGCTCCACATCGTCTGAAATAACGATGAGCTCTGACTTGGAATCAACCTTGAAATAATCACAGATAGGTCTGATCGCCTCTCCGCTTAAGTTCATATATGTAATAGGTTTTACAAGAATAACCTTCTGATCACCTATCTTTCCTTTTCCATACACAGCCTTGAACTTTGTCTCCGTGAGACCAATATTATATTTATCCGACAATGCGTCTATTGTTTCAAAACCCACATTGTGTCTTGTTCCAAAATACTTCTTTTCGGGATTTCCCAGTCCCGCGATCACATACATATTGCCAAAGTCCTCTTCTTTTTTTGAAAAAAATTTCTTTATTATCCCTAACACTACTACATCTCCCTCTATATTACAATGTCCCCCGGGCTCATTTGCCTTTTCCCACACTGTGTACTCTATAAATCACATTATATATTCTGTCAGTTCAATATCAATGCAAAAAAGATTTTCCTGCAAAACAAAAACTGCGTCGGTATATTTTTCTCCGACGCAGCCTCATTATCTCTCAAAAATTTCAAGCTTCATTACTTACGCGCTGATTGTTCACGCACATTGCTGCACACGCAAGTGGACATGCACTTGTAATGCCGTATGCCCCTATACATATCAATACGATATACATCAATACCATAATCACAGCTATTATGAATCCGGCATATTCATAAACATCGTCAATATGCTCTTCTTCTCTGTCAGCCCTCTTCGCAGACAGCCTCCTTGCTGCTTTGTACATAGACCATAAACAAACTGTAGCCAAAAAAATGTGTAGCGAAACAATCATCACGTTTACCATAGTATTTCCCCAGCTCCTTATTAAGTTTTTTAATCTAACCTCTGTATGATATAATATCACATTTTGTTATAAATTTTTCTTCAATTTAATAGTTTTGTATAGTAATTCGTCAAAATTTCATTGATTTTTCGAAACCATATGTTATTCTTAGTATATTGTACTTACAATACCAACCAAAAAATATATTGGAGGAGAAATTACATGAAGAAAAGTTACTCATTATTAGGCTGTCTTGCCCTATCTCTGGTATTAGCACTGGTATTTTCTTGCAAACCGGTAAGGGCTGCCGAACCAACAACAATCAACCTTAGCGACCTCGAAGAAGGTCAAAAATTGGAAATCACAGAGGACAGTATTCTAAATCTTGACACAGATAAGACTCTTTCTGAGCTTACCGTAAACGATTGTGAACTGACCATAAACGGAACAGCAACTCTTACTATCAACGGTAGCTATCCAAAAGGTCTATACGGTTCCGGAAAAATAACTATGAATAGCGGTTCACTGGTATCAAATTACTTTGAGCTTGCAAAATTTGAACTAAACGATGGCACATTCAAACCTAACAACGTTTTTGTTTCTGACGATAACGGTTATTTTACTCTCAATGGGGGATATTTTTGCCCAAGAAATATAATGTACTATGGAAAAAATGCATCATTAAATATAAACGGAGGTCATCTTGAATCAGACGAGAGTATCAATAGTACAAAAATCAATATAAGCGAAAAAATGTTTATTGTTGAACCATGGAATTCTGAGATATATTCAGGTCATAAAATATACTATGGACAAGCAGTAGAGGATATTTCTCCAATGTACCCCACCTCCAACTGTGTACGCATAATCCCTAAGGACGAAGTTATTTTTTTAAATAATCTCTCGTTAAGCGACTCAGACTTAACTCTTGAAATAGGTGAAACCAAACAATTTTCTGCTAATTTCATGCCGGAAAATGCTGCAAACAAAAAAGTTACATGGAGTAGTAGTGATCCTTCAGTCGCATACATAGATATTAATGGTCTCGTTACTGCCTATAAATCCGGAACTGCTACAATCACTGCGACATCAGAAGACGGCGACCTTACAGCAACTTGTGATATTACTGTCGGCGGTGCAGATACTAATTCAGAAGGCTTGAAAATTGAGATTTCATATTTTGTCTGGGATAGCACGCAAAAAATTCCATATATAAAAATCTTCTACAACGGTGTTGTTATAAAAGAAGGTTTTGATTACAACTTAAGCAACGAATATAACATGGACAACGGATTATCCACAACAACAATCACAGGACTCGACAATTTCGTTCTTAAGAGCAACAAATAATAAAGTAACGTATTAAAAAGAGGCTTTGCCGGAATAACCACTCCGGCGCAAGCCTCATTTTTTAACCTATATTCTATTCAGCCGTTTATCACGCTTCCCCCTCGCTGTCTTCTGCGGCTGCTTTATCATAAGCCTCCAGGATTGTGTCCTGAAGAACCTTTCTCATATCTGAATTGATAGGATGCGCAATGTCACGATATTCGCCATCCGTCGACTTCTTGCTGGGCATTGCTATGAACAAGCCCCTCTCGCCTTCAATTACTTTGATGTCATGAACAACAAATTCATTCTCAAATGTAACCGATACGATTGCACGCATTTTTCCTTGCTTTGTAACTTTTCTTACTCTGACGTCTGTTATCTTCATCATATAACCCCCTCTTGGTCAAATAAATTTCATGAAGTCTGCAGTAATTTTTTACCTAGATCATGTATCTTTCGTTATTTTCTATAACTATTTTAATGCCATCATCCTCTTTGTAATATGAGTTTGCCTGAATCGTGCCGTGACTTTCAACGATACAGTTCTCAATATGTGTATTATCTCCGATATAAACATCATTTAAGATGATAGCATTCTTGATGTAACAGTTGTTTCCTATAAAAGCACCTTTGAATATTACAGAATCTTCTATTGTGCCGTTTATAATACATCCGCTTGAGATAATGCTGTTCTTTACATTTACTCCCACGTTATACTTAGCGGGAGGAAGGTCTACGACTTTCGTGTAGATTCCGGGATATTCTCTAAAGAAATACTGCCTTATCTCAGCTTTCAGGAAGTCCATGTTTGTTCGGAAGTAATCTTCCACAGAAGCAATGTTGTTCCAGTACTCTTTTATCTTATATCCGTAGATGCGCTTCATCTCCTTGTATCTCACAAGGATGTCACGCACAAAATCATAACGCCCTTCTTTATCAGCTTTCTCAATAAGTTCAATGAGTTGCCTTCGTCTGACTACGTATATTCCGCAGGATATCGTATTCGACCGTGATACCACGGGTTTTTCTTCAAACTCTTCTATCCGGCTCTCTTCATTCATCCTGACAGTTCCGAATCTCTCGGTGTCTATGTTAGCCGGCATATCCTTGCAAACGACCGTTATGTCTGCCTGCTTCTGGATATGATATTCGAGGAGTTTGCCGTAATCCATCTTGTATACGCAATCTCCGGAAGTGATGACCACATACGGCTCGTGGCAAGCCCTTAGGAAATCCAAATTCTGTGCAATAGCATCTGCCGTTCCCCTGTACCACAAGTTTCCGGATGCTTTCACCGCCGGAGTGAACACATAAAGACCACCCTGCTTTCTACCAAAGTCCCACCACTTGGATGAACTTAAGTGTGCGTTGAGGCTTCCCGCGTTGTATTGAGTAAATACGGCAACTGTCTGAATATGGGAGTTCGTCATATTGCTCAGGGCAAAATCGATACTTCTGTAAAAACCTGCCACAGGCATTGCACAAACCGCTCTCTTCAAGGATAATTCCTGCATCCTGCTACTGCTGCCGCCCGCTAAAATTATGCCAATCGCCCTCATATCAATCACCTGCCTTATCTAGTGTTTTTCCGCTGTCAAGCTTACCGTCTTTGTAATCTTTTTCAGCGGTCACACCCGAGATAACCGTATTCTTTCCAATCGTTACGTTGTCGGGAATAACCGACTTCTCTCCGATAGTGCAGAGACCTTCGCAATATATGTGCGGCTTTGAGTCATTTTCTTTTTCCTCAAAAGCCCCGATCTTTACGTTGTTTCCTATGGTAACCTTCTCGGCGATGATTCCTTTTTCTATGTTGCAACCTTCACCGATCACGGTTTCATTCATTATTATTGAATTACTCACCACAGTATCTTTTCCGATCTTAACTCCCGGACTTATTACAGAGCTGTAAACCTTTCCGTATATCTCACAGCCTTCGCCGATGATACTTCTCTCAACAGCGCTCTCGGGTCCCAGGTACTGCGGCGGTTGTACCCCGCTTGAAGTATATATCTTCCAATATTCCTCATACAGGTTGAACTCGGGAACAATATCTATAAGCTCCATGTTTGCCTGCCAGTAGGATGTAAGCGTACCGACATCCTTCCAGTATCCGTCAAACTCGTATGCATAAAGCGATTGTCCCTGCTCTTTGCAATAAGGAATAATATGCTTTCCAAAATCAAGTCCCGATTGATCCTTATTATTAATAAGAGAATCTTTTAATACTTCCCAGGAAAAAATATAGATACCCATTGATGCAAGATTGCTTCTGGGGTGATCCGGTTTTTCTTCAAAGTCCACGATCTTCTTATTTTCATCCGCGATCATGATACCGAACCTGTTTGCTTCCTCCATCGGGACAGGCATTACAGCAATCGTAACATCTGCTCCACTCGACTTGTGGAAGTCAAGCATCGTCTCATAATCCATCTTATATATATGATCTCCGGAGAGAATCAATACATAATCCGGATTGTAATTTTCCATATACTCAAAGTTTTGGTAAATAGCATTGGCAGTACCGGTATACCATTCACTGTTAGAGCTCTTTTCATAAGGAGGAAGAACCGTGACTCCTCCGAAATTTCGATCAAGATCCCACGGTATACCTATTCCAATGTGAGAATTAAGCCTAAGCGGACGATACTGTGTAAGGACGCCCACAGTGTCCACTCCAGAATTGATACAGTTACTGAGCGGAAAATCTATGATCCTGTATTTCCCGCCAAAAGAGACAGCCGGCTTTGCCATCTTTGCTGTCAACACTCCTAATCTGCTTCCCTGGCCCCCCGCCAGCAGCATGGCGATCATCTCTTTTTTTATCATGTTCCACCTCGTTGCGGATCCGACGCACGCGCCGGTTTTTGATACACCAAACTCACTGTCCTGTATTACAGAAAAAAATGTTACCTCTTATATATGAGTATATCATAAACATATTATTTAAAAAACATAAATAGTCTAAATATAGAATATATTTTCACTTTATCAGGTTTCACTTTTTGACTTTGTAAAAAATCGTGTTACAATATAGATTACGTTGTAATACGTATTCTATGAAATGAGGGTAATTTATGTACACGATTGATTTCAGCAGACCATCGCACGTATATTTTATGGGGATAGGCGGTATTTCGATGAGCGGTCTTGCCCATATATTAATAGAGAAAGGATTTAAAGTTTCAGGTTCCGATTCCAAGGAATCTCCAATGACTAAAACTCTTTCCGATCTTGGAGTAAATGTAATGTACGGTCAATGTGCTCAGAACATCGCAGATGCGAGCCCTATTGACGTTGTTGTACATACAGCTGCTATCCACCCGGACAATCCGGAATTCATTGCCGCTAAAGAAGCAAATATTCCTATTCTTACAAGAGCCGAGCTTCTCGGTCAGATAATGAAGGAATATAAGATTCCCATCGCTATCAGCGGAACTCACGGAAAAACTACAACTACTTCAATGCTCTCAAAGATTCTTCTTGAGGCAGACACAGATCCCACACTTTCAATCGGTGGCGTGTTCAGCGATATCGGCGGAAACATTCGTGTCGGAAGATCTGATTACTTCGTGACTGAAGCTTGTGAATACACAAACAGTTTCCTCAGCTTCTTTCCCAAGATCAGTGTAATTTCCAATATAGATGCGGATCACCTTGATTTCTTCAAGGATCTTGATGATATAAGAAACTCTTTTACCAAATTCGCACATCTTCTTCCCGATGACGGAACTCTTGTGATAAACGGAGACATCGATAACATCTCCACAATCACAGACGGACTCAAGTGCGAGATAATAACATATGGTTCAAAAGAGGAATTTGACTACTATCCTTCTGATATTAATTATGACGAGCACGGTAATCCTTCATTCAAGGCTCATATGCCCGGTGGCAAAGTACTTGATGTCAAGCTTGCCGTACCCGGTCTTCACAATGTATATAACGCTCTTGCATCACTTGCAGTAAGCAATATGCTCGGAATTGATGCAGATGTTGCAACTAAAGCACTCTCATTATTCGGAGGCACAAGCCGTCGTTTTGAGCATAAGGGTGAGGTACACGGCGTTACTATTATTGACGATTACGCACATCATCCCACAGAGATCAAAGCAACGCTCACGGCAGCGCAGAATTATCCACATAACAAGATATGGTGCGTATTCCAGCCTCACACATACACAAGAACCAAGGCACTGCTGGATGAATTTGCCGAGGCACTTTCACTTGCCGATAAAGTGGTACTTGTTGATATCTACGCAGCCAGAGAAACTGACACTTTGGGTATAAGTTCTCGCACACTCTGTGACAAAATCGTCGAATTAGGTCACGAATGTACGTATTTTCCTACATTTGACGGCTTTTCTGAAGTCGAGAAATTTCTTTTGCAAAATTGCACTAAAGGAGATTTGTTGATAACAATGGGAGCCGGAGATGTAGTAAAAATCGGCAATGAGCTGCTAGGCAAATAATACTTTTCCACTTTTCCACTTTTTTTGTTCAATTCGTGAAATACATTCATCGTGGATAACAGTCAGACTTTTCAACAAGACCAATAATTCCGGTCTTTTTGAGAGTTTGGCTGTTTTTTAGGCCTTTTACAAAAATAATCCACGTTATCCACATTATCCACAAAGATTTCCACTTTTTGTTACATCCTCTGTTACCGCTTCTCTTCGTCACTTTTCCCATATCATATTAAAAATTGCCATGCTATAATCCTACATGTGATGAAAAAAGTAAAGCAGGTGATTAGAGAAAATGATGGGGCGAGTTACTATCAGTACTAAGGTGGGGGAGGATTCTACCAGTGTTTCAAATATCTTTATAGATGAATACATGCAGGATGCTAATGATGCGCAGATTAAGATCTATCTTTATCTGCTTCGCATGATGAAGGCAAATCTGCCTACAAGCGTTTCTGCGTTGGCGGATAAATTCAACCATACTGAGAAGGACGTAGTCCGCGCTCTCAAATACTGGGAGAAAAAAGCTCTCATTAGCCTTGAATACGACAATTCGGATACTCTTATCGGAATACATATGGAAGATATTACTTCTCAGAAATCGGCTACTACTCGAAAGAACGAGACCGTTCTGAGATCTGTTCCCGCTTCCAAACCGGAAAGCACAATTAAGGCAAAGCCTAACTACTCTGCCGCTGAACTCAGTGCTTTCAAACAGTCTTCCGCTGCGAACATCGTATTCCCTGCGGAACAATATTTTAAAAGACCTCTTACATCGACAGAGCTTATGACTCTGTTCTACATAAAGGATGAACTAAAGTTTTCTGATGATCTTTTGGACTATCTGATGCAATATTGCGTCGATAATCATAAGGCTGATTTCAGATATGTGGAAAAAGTCGCATTAAACTGGACTCAGCAAGGCATCAAAACGCCAAAACAGGCTCGCGTGGAGAATTTCAAGCATGATCACGAGATAATCGAGATCATGAAGGCACTCGGTATGGAAAATAGTCCCACGGAAAAAGAAGGAAACTTCATTAAATCGTGGCGTAGGGAGTTGGGTTTTTCAATGGATATCATAATGGAAGCCTGCGACCGTACTGTTATGGCGACACAGAAGAATCGTCTCAAATATTGTGACTCAATTCTTCGAAGCTGGCATACTAACAACGTCTCTTCAAGGGAGGATATTGCCAGACTTGATGCTGACTTCACTGAAGATCTCCGCAAAAAGAGATCGAAGGCTTCCGTGGCATCCATTAATACCAAAAGCCGTTCCGACGAATCATATATTCGCCCAGGCGGGGTCCAGAATCGCTTTAATCAGTTCCAGCAAAATACATATAATTTTGCCGAGCTTGAGAAGCAGCTTTTGGACAACTGATGCTCATATTTGATTGGGGAATCAGATACGGGTACATACATACTCGGCCCTGTACTTTGGTTCGGTGGCGGCATAGGCCTTCCCTGAAGCACGTACAGGGCATAAGTATGTAAAATAATTATGTAAATAATGATAGTGTAACGATTTGCATTTTGCTGATTTTTGAAAGGTATGAACATATGGCATTGACCAACGCGCAATTCGATGAAATAATGCACACTTACGAAGAGATGCGCTCTCTTCACAGACAGGAACTCGAGGAGCGTAAACGCTCCGTTTATGAAAGTATCCCCGGTTACAGAGAACTCGAGGATAAGTCCTCGACAATCAGCGTTGATTTCGGCAAAAGACTTCTTTCAGGCGAGAGACTCGACCGTTCCGTGCTCAGACACCAGCTGGCTGAACTCGCCCGTCAAAAAAAATTACTTCTAACCGAATCCGGTTTTTCAGAGGACTATCTCGATATGGGCTACTCCTGCCCCTATTGCAAAGATACCGGTTATATCGGAAATGAAAAATGTCACTGTTTCAAGCAAAAGATAATAGAAAAACTCTATGACAGATCCAACCTCAAAGAAATGGCTAAAACAGCCAATTTCAAACTTGTAAATGAAAAATATTATCAGGGTGAAGACCTGCAAAGGTTCCAAGGCGCTCTAAAGGCAACTGAACTTTTTGTAAACTCTTTTAACTCCGACTACCAAAATCTTTTCATTTATGGTACAGTTGGTGTTGGCAAATCATTCCTGTCCACTTGTGTTGCCAATGAGCTACTCAAAAAAGGTCATTCTGTGATCTATTTCAGCTCATCGGGCTTGTTTGAACTTCTGGCAGAAAATTCATTTGACTACAAAAACAAGCAAGAACTTCGCGGAATCTATGATGATATCTATAACTGTGAACTTCTTATAATAGATGATCTTGGTACGGAGCGCACAAACAGTTTCGTGTCGTCCGAGCTTTTTGCATGCTTGAATGAACGAGATCTTCGCAAGAAGTCAACAATCATTAACACAAATCTGTCTTTGGAAGAAGTACAGATCATATATTCAGACCGCATTTTTTCAAGAGTTGCCAGCAATTATAAACTGCTCAAACTCTCCGGTCCTGACATCAGGAAAATCAAAAAGATTGCCATAAAAGAAAGTGAGGATTTTCAGTAATGCCTAAAAAAGAAGAGAAACGTAATCTGGAAACAATTCCCGTTGGTTCGTTGGGAATCATTCCATTAAAGGGCGTTAAGCCTCTGGCTGAAAAAGTTGATTACTATCTCGTAAAATGGAGAGCCGAAAGAGAAAACGAACACAAAGGAAGCCTGGCGTTTACCGGTTATGAGAGACCATCTTATATTTTAGATGCAGAAGTACCGAGATTCGGAACAGGTGAAGCTAAGGGTGTTATTAAAACTTCCGTTCGTGGAGATGACCTTTTTCTTCTCGTAGATGTTTGTAACTATTCACAGACCTACTCAATGTTTGGCAGAGAAAATCACATGTCTCCTGATGATCACTATCAGGATCTTAAAAGAATTATCGCTGCTGTTGGTGGAAAAGCAAGAAGAATCACTGTTATCATGCCTTTCCTTTATGAATCAAGACAGCACAAGAGAAATTCCAGAGAATCTTTAGACTGTGCTATCGCACTTCAGGAACTTGTAAGCATGGGTGTAGACAACATCATCACATTCGATGCTCACGATCCCAGAGTACAGAACGCGATTCCTCTCAATGGTTTTGAGACAGTCAGAACAACATATCAGTTTATTAAGGCATTACTCAGAAATGTCTGGGATCTTAAGATCGACTCAGACAATATGATGGTTATAAGCCCGGATGAGGGCGGAATGAGCCGTGCAATCTATCTTGCAAGTGTGCTCGGTCTCGATGTAGGAATGTTCTACAAGCGCCGTGATTACACACAGGTTGTAAACGGAAGAAATCCTATAGTTTCACACGAGTTCCTCGGAACAAGTGTAGAAGGCAAATCTGTTATCATCGTTGATGATATGATCTCATCAGGCGAGAGCTTGCTTGATGTTGCCAAAGCTCTTAAAGAGCGCAAAGCTGCAAGAATTTACGCTTTCTCTACATTCGGTCTCTTCACAGGCGGACTCGATGTATTTGATGAAGCTTACAATAACGGCATCATTGACAGAGTATTTACAACAAACCTTGTATATCAGACACCTGAACTTCTCTCTCGTGAATGGTACATCAGCTGCGATATGAGTAAGTACATTGCTTACCTTATCGATACTCTTAATCACGATGCTTCTATCAGCGATCTGCTCAATCCTGTTGAAAGAATCAACAGCATTATCGAAAGATATAACAGCGGAGAACTCAGAGCTTCTCTTGAAGCAGAAAAGAAAATCTGAAAATATTTAGACCTGTTTAGTTGAATGGAAATCCCATTCAATTAAACAGGTCTTTTATATCTATCAAAGAATCTATTTTCTTGTAGAGCATCTTATTAAGTTCAGCATCAGGCTGAGTCAGATCGGGCACCATAATGACGTTGCATCCTGCGCGGTAAGCACTTGTAACGCCGTTTGGAGAATCTTCAACGGCAAATGTTTTATCAGGCGACAATCCGAGCTGCTTACATGCATAAGCGTATATATCAGGCGCCGGCTTTCCTTTTTCCACCATATTTGCACATATTATCTTATCGAAGTACTCAAAGAGTCCTATCTTCTTAAGATAGCGCTCTGTTCTCTCATAATCATTGGCTGTAGCAATACATGTCAGTATACCTTTTTCTCTGAGCCATGTAAGTATCTCTTTTGCCCCACTCTTAAGTGGTATACCATTCTCCTTGATCATCTCTTCAACAAGACTTTTCCTATACTCTCTCACTTTCATATAGTCAAAATCTTCACCGTACCACTCTTTAAATTGTGCTGGTGCGAACGGTCTTCCAAGCGAACGAAGTTCCAGCGGTCTGTCTTTTTCCATGGTATATCCGAAATGTTCAAGCGCTTTAGGCCACGCCGTCTGGTAATATTTCTCCGTATCTGTCAATGTTCCGTCCAGATCAAAGATAACTGCTTCTACTTTTTTATCCAACTCTATATCCTCATTCATTCGTATCTGTCTACTATTTAAGTTCCTATCTCGTAATACTTTGTACTATAATTATATAAATGTCAATCTGACTAAGGAGGTTTCTATGGCAATAAACGAAAACATCACAAAAAGAAATACCCTGCTTGCGCAGAAAGTAATAAGCGGTCTTGAATCAAGAAATATGAGCGGTTATTTTGCATCTTCCAAAGAAGAAGCTCTGAAACTTGCTATGGTTCTGATCCCTACAGGCTCAAGCGTAACCATGGGCGGCGCAATGAGTGCTCATGAGATCGGTCTTGTCGATGCATTAAAAGAAGGCAGCTACAACTTCATAGATCGAGACGCATATGAAGACAAGCGCGCAGCAATGCTTGCAGCATACGATGCAGATGTATTTCTCTCAAGCGCCAACGCTATTACAGAAGACGGTATTCTCGTCAACATAGACGGCAATGCAAACCGTGTCTCAGCAATAGCCCAGGGTCCAAAAAAAGTTGTCTTTATCGTCGGAATGAATAAAGTATGCCCCGACGTAGACAGTGCGCTTAAAAGAGCAAGAAACGTCGCAGCACCCATAAACGCTCAGCGCTTTGGTCTTAACACACCATGCTGCAAAACAGGTTCATGCATGAATTGCAAATCACCCGATACAATTTGTTGCCAGTTCCTCATAACACGTTTTTCCAGACATGCAGAAAGAATCCACGTCATCCTTGTAAATGACAGTCTGGGATTTTGATGAATTTTAAGCTAAAGAAAAAAGTTGGAGGCAGTTCTTTTTATTCGGAACTCATCTCCAACTTTTTTATTTTATTCTATACTTCCTTCTTTATTATTTTATATTAAGTTTCATCAAGCCAGTTACTTCCGTCAGCATAATTCAGGACTACACCGGGCTGGACATTGTAGCAATAAACATTGAAACATATTCCTTCACCGCCATCTTCAACGGACAATGCTTCAATAGTAACTCCACTGCACAGGAGGTTATTGCCTTCAAAATCCGGTGTAACTCGGTACATTACGTGATTTCCTGTCTCCTTTACATACGATGCGACCATATTCTCATACGGAAGCATACCGTCCACGTTCAGGTACCTTGTTCCCGTCACAAAGTTTTTGTCATTATCGTTTTCACCCGTTAGCTGAAAACCAATGAGGTGACATCTGTTATACAAGTACGGAGGTTTAGATTTTACCACTCCGGGATACTTATTCTGTACCCAGCCCGTAGGCTTTATCCTTGCAATAGATTCTCGCTTCTCGGTAGGCATGATGTCCTGTCCAACACAGGCGACCGCTGTTGTACACCTTCCCAGAGCGTCCTGTTCACCATATTCTTCAAAAGATTGATCAACAATCTCATCTTCAGTAAATGTAGGTTTATTTCCATTTACTTCTATCGAAGCATTGCCTGAAAACTCAGAATCTACATTTACATCACTTACAGCACTTGCATCAGGTAATAATTCCGGATGACAGACTGATAGATATACCGCGCAAATTAGCGACAGTAATAACATGAATTCTTTGTAGTGTGCAGTCTTTTTAGTACGTTTTCTCTTTTTCTTAGCCATATTATGCTATTCTGCTACACTAACGTGAAAATCCTGTGTCTTAAGTATGTTTTTTCAGAAAACTTTGCTTATTTTTCATTAGGCACATAAGTAATGAAATGATTTCCGTTTTTACTAAACAAATCCTTCGCATCACCCATTCCAAGTTTTTGAATTCTACCAGCCCTCGGATCCAGATATTCGATGTTCTGGCTATCATATGCAATCAGTAATACTGCGTCATCGTTATTCATAAATGCCATTACGGGCAAACCTTTACATATATAATACAAAACTGTGTCGAGAGAACATCCATCAAGTTTGACAATATTTGCATCCGTAAGCTGCGATTTCAAAATATCCTCAACACTGTTTCCGCTTGCAAGCGAAGATTCAACATCAACGCTTCTTCCACCATAATGATTCAGAATAAGATCAATACAAACTGCGACAGGATTCTTAGATGTAATACCCTCGTAATTCTCTATCTTTTCTGTAAGTGTACCTACACGGGCATATGGAACTTTATCACCTTTTCTCCAAATATAATTATTGGTATCACCAACAACCGCACCTGAACTGAGCTCAGCATCCCTAACAGCCTTTGCAGAATCGGTGTATACCTTCGCCCTTCCGGTCATATCATATGCATAATAGAACGGATTTTTTCCGGCATCTCTATTAAGTTCCACATCGACGTCTCTGCTCTCCTCAAACAGAATCTGATTCGGAGTGAGAACTCTTACCTGCTTAGCTTTTATTTCATTCTTGGTATTGATCTGAACAATCTTCTTATATCCATCAACCGCTACCTGAGCAACTTTGTTTTTGACTTCATTGCCACCTGTCGAATAATTGAAAACATACTCAAGGGGATCTCCAAACTCATCATACAGTTCTTCATATTCGCCCCGTTCATTCTTTTGTACACAGTAAAAATTGATCTGCTTGTCAATTTTCTTAATACCTGTGACATATCCGTATCTCTCAGGTACTTCCTTATCTTCCAACGGTGCATTTCCTTCTTGCATATTCTGCATTCTCTGTACCTGTATTCTATGTATTGGATATAGCGGATTTCCCATCTGATCCTTACCTACATCCTCAGGTCTGACAAAGCCGAAAACATAATCCTCTCCCATAAATCCCAGAAGGATTACATTTTCTCCATTTTCAGAAGGAACTTCCTCTTTTACTTTCGTGTTTAGACTCATTACGTTAAATTTCGTCAGATCATCACCCTGCCATGCTATGGTACTCTCTGACTTTGAAATCTTATATGAACCCGCTCCTATATCCTCAACAACCAGATTGTATGTCCTGTCTGCAAGGTTTATCTCATAAATATTCTGATCGAGCATTATATAAAAAGTATTGCTGTCATTTACATAAGCAAGCGTATTCACGCAGTCTTCGAGAATCTCTGCCGCCTGGCCACACTCAATAAATGCCTGTTCTTCCACAGCATTTATGGACGCACTGTAGCTATATACCGCTATACCTACTCTTCCTTCATGGATTCCCCTGTTCATATATCCGGCAACAACAAATCGCACGTCACCGTCTTCATCGACGTTAAGTATCTTTACCTCGTTATTATCCCAGTTAGATCTTATATCATCGTTTTCTTCATCATAAAATCCAAATATATACGCAAGCCTTCCATCGGCATTGTTGTATGAAAAGAGCCTGTTCTCATTAACGAATGCAAATACGGTTCCGCCTTCACTTGAACTTCCGCTCTCCTTAAATTCAAAATTCGGATCGCATATTCCAAGGGTGATCGTATTCTTAACAACAGAGTCGGAATAAGAACTTGTATCAAAAATACAGTTCATTTTCCTTTCGAAATTCAAGATCGCCGGATTTTTTGTACTCCACTTAATCTTGTAAACCTCAGTGACATTATATAATTTGCTTACACCATTATCCTCAATTGTCACTCTGTACTGCAATTTGTAAGTTCCAATCTCTCTCTGGATATCATTTACAAATATCTGTGGCTTGGTATGATCAGTTATCCTGCCATTGAAAACTTCTTCGTCTTTGTTTGAAACATTCTCCTTTTTGTTGTCAGTACCTGTACCAAGAAGGTCTCCCCATGTAACCTGATCGAAACTACTATAAATATTTACGCTTGCGAATGAATCATTCTTCTCTTTGTTCGAATCTGATTCAAGCTTCTGCTTATAAGCTTTTGCTTTTTCCTTATCAAATGTAGCCTCGGAAAATTCTGTTATAAAATTAATCTCGTTGTCGATATTATATCTCGTCTCATCTTCAGTCCAGACGATTCTTGTATAGTACTTAGCAACTGCACTTTCAGTTTCGACCTTAATTACAAGCATATACTCTCTGCCTGACAGAATAAGATCCGCAACGGGAGCAAGCTGAATCTTGCAATCGATAGTATTATCGTGCTCTTTAAATTCAGTCTGATCCTCATCCGCAATAAGTCTGTTGTCCTTGCCTATATTTCTCAGCTCAAATCCTACATTCGAAATCTTTTTTCCGAAAGTATTGATCTTGAATGACATGGTTCTGTCTGCATTAATTGGCCAGACTGTCCCCCTGACATAGTTGGCATCAACATCCGACAGGTAACCATGAAGCGGGTTTACTTCTTTGTCACCGCTCTGCATAGTTATTACCGGAAGAGTTGCTGAAGACATCTTCGCTGTCATATCTGCTCTGTCAACGTTAGATAATTTACTTATAACGAAGATCGATACGATCAGAAGAATTATAAAGTATGCAATTTTAATGGTTGTTTTTTTGATAGTATTATCACGCATAATTGACTTTCAAATTTAATAATAGTAATATTTTCATAATATAATCATCAATATGGAAAGGAAAAATATGAATTATCCTGTTCTATATCGAAAACGTTTCATACCGGATGAATGCGTTAAACTTAAGGATGACGAGATTCTTAAGCTTGATGATTCTGTCATAATCACCAAATGGAAAGCTCTCAAAAAAAGATGTGACATAAGTAGCGGTTACTCCTGCTATTATCTAAAGGACGGCTACAAAGTCAGCAAATTTCTTAAAGAAGACAATTCTCTTTTGTGTTGGTACTTTGACATTATAACCTATGACCGCGATACCGAATCCAATACTCTTACAGTTATCGACCTTCTTGCCGATGTCATAATCTATCCCGACGGCAAAATGAAGATCGACGATCTTGATGAATTGTCCGAAGCTTTTGAAAAAAAACTTATCGATGAATCTTTGCTCAAAAAGAGCCTGCTCTCTCTGAACAGACTCCTTAACGAAATCTACGAAAACGGCATTTCTTCACTGACCTCGCCCATAGAAAATATTATATCCGGGCAAGATCAGTAAAATACATGTCCTCCGATATTGCGTCCCGAAAGACCGGGAATAGGAGTTCTAAAATATACACAGTTTCCTACATTCGAATAGCCCTTCATGGCTTCGTCCGCTGCCTGAAAACAAGATGCAGTGGCTCTTCCTTCTGCAAGTGCAAGAGCAAGTCTTCCGCTCGCAACAGGTGAAAACTGCCTGTTCTGATAGATCACACCTACAACCGTATCTGGATAAACAGAACTCAGCACCCTGTTTATAACAACTGCACCCACTGCAACTTTTCCCTCATAGGGCTCTGCCCCTGCTTCGCAGTATATGAGGTTTGCAAGCAGATACCTGTCTCCTTCGGCAAAAGAAACTTCAGAAATATCTCTCCACGAAGATGCTGCCGCCAATTTGGAAAGTCGCATCTCTTCCGCAAGCTTTGCTTCAAGCTGCTTTATATCTTCTTCCTGCGCTCTTATCTGCGCTTCGATCTCCTCAGCCTTCGCTTCCGCATCTTTGATATCATTCGAGTACTGTTGTATCGTTCCAGAAGTCTGACTAACAAGCCCCGCAACTCTGCTCTGTTCAGCCTGTTGCTTTGCCTGATACATATCAAGCTCTTCCTTCTCGTTTTCCAGAGTTGCCTCTTTTTCCTCGATTATTTCTTTTATCTGAATATACTCTAAGAGTTTCTTTCTATCGTAGGCAGCGAGCTGTTCAATATACTGCTCCTGATTGAGAAAATCCGAAAAATTCTTGAAGCCGAAAACCAGATCCATCACCATGAAATTCTGCTTCTCATAGATGAACTGAATACGCTTTTTCATGGCAACATACTGATTCTCCTGATCCTGCTTTGCAGCCTCAAGCTCAGCAAGCGTATTCTCAATCTCGTTTTCCTTGCTTCCGATCTGTTCCTCGATCTGTTCAAGATTGTCACTAACTTCGCTCAGCTGTGTGTTGAGCGTATTGAGCTGACCTTGCAAAGATGACTTTTCCTCGTTCATCTCCGCTATATCTTTTTTCTTGGTATCTAATTCGTTTTCTGATTGGGCTTTTCTGTCTTTTGCATCCTGAAGCTGTTTCTTTGTAGATTCTGTGGCATACGAAATAGGCGACATCGAAAAGGCAAGCAAGATTGCTACCATAAGCGATGCCATAAGAGAAAAGAGCATACCGAACTTTTTTGTTGTTTTACCCCTAACCCCTACTTTTCTCATATACCATTCGTGATCAAATAGTAATTTTTATATCTCTTCCGCTTCGCTCATATTTATAATATCTGACGCCTGCTGCGTCAAACATTTTCTTAGAAGCTCTTGTAGTTGCGGAAGATTCATATTTGTCGCTGTCATATACAACCGTCTTTATCCCTGCCTGAATGATCGCTTTCGCGCACTCATTACAAGGGAAAAGAGATACATAAAGCTTAGCGCCTACAAGGCTTCCGCCTCTGTAGTTCAAAATGGCGTTGAGCTCACTGTGCGTAACAAATGGATATTTAGTGGAAAGTTCATCCTCTCCGTCGCGTTCCCAAGGAAAATCCTCATCCGAACACCCCTTGGGAAATCCGTTGTATCCCATGGAAAGAATGTTGTTATCCTCACTGACTATGCAACTGCCAACCTGCGTATTCGGATCCTTGGATCTCATAGCGGCAAGCTTGGCAACTCCCATGAAATACTCATCCCATGATATATAGTCTTCTCTCTTCATGTCTGCTCCTTATTTGGTTCCGAAAATTCTGTCACCTGCATCTCCAAGTCCGGGAACGATATAGCCGTGTTCATTTAGTTTTTCATCCAAAGAGCCTACATAAATATCAACATCGGGATGTGCTTCCTGCATCGCTTTAAGTCCCTCGGGAGCAGCGATTATACACATAAAATGAATGTGCTTACATCCCTTTTCTTTAAGCATATTTATAGCTGCAACAGAAGATCCTCCTGTAGCAAGCATCGGATCTACCACAAAGATTTCTCTCTCTGAAACATCTGCAGGCATCTTGCAATAATACTCTACAGGCTTAAGTGTCTCGGGATCTCTGTAAAGTCCGATATGTCCAACCTTGGCTGCCGGAATAAGTGCAAGCATTCCGTCCACCATTCCAAGACCTGCACGCAAAATAGGAACCACACAGAGCTTTCTGCCCTTTAGTTCCTTAACTGTTGTCTTGCATATAGGTGTTTCAATCTCAACATCGTGTAACTGAAGTTCTCTTGTCGCTTCGTAACAGATAAGCATTGCTATCTCGCTTATTGTCTGTCTGAAGTCTTTTGTTCCTGTATCAATTCTCCTGATATAGCCAATCTTGTGCTGAATCAAGGGATGATCCATAATAACTACTTTTCCCATGCTGTCCTCCTAGCTTAAGAGTCCCCCATAAGTCATTTCTCAATCTTAGAAATTCTACGACTGTGTTTCTCCATATTTGAAAATTCCGTATCAAGAAATGTATCAACTATCTCAAGAGCAAGCAGGTCTCCTACGAGTCCGCCGCCCATTGCAAGCATATTAGCATCATTGTGTTCTCTTGTAAGTCTGGCAGATGTAGTCTCTGAGCAAAGAGCACATCTTATGCCTTTAACCTTGTTTGCCACAATAGAAATTCCTATTCCGGTAGTGCAGATAACAATGCCTTTTTCACATTCTCCGCTTGCAACAGCTTCTGCTGCCGCTCTACCAAACTCGGGATAATCACAGGATTCTTTGTTGTAAGTACCAAAGTCCTTTACCTCGAATCCTCTTTTCTGTAAATGCTCTTTAACGACCTCTTTGAGGTCAAATCCGCCGTGATCACTTCCAATTGCTATCATGCCTGTTTCCTCTTTTCATATTATAACTCAAAACTTTTATAAGACTATAACATTATGTCCCGCAGCCTTTAAAAGCCTGTTCATAATCGCCTGACCTATTCCGCTGTCATCAAATGATTCCGAAAACATAACATCTACGCCTTCATCATCAAATTCTCTGAGTGCCTTGAAGAGTTCATGTGCTATTGTCTTTTCATCATCGCGTTTTCCAAGACTCTTAACCGTGTCCGCCTCATATAGAGAAGTCGTTGAATCAGTACCTATTACTCCTGTTCTCTTACCTTCTTCCTTTGCCTTGGAAGTCTCTGAGTTAATATACTCAACTACTTTGTCTTGCGGACCGCTTACTATAGTAAGAGTTCCCTTTGGCGCATAATGTTTGTACTTCATTCCGGGTGCCTTCGGCTTAAGTGTCGAAGAACTGTCTATGATAGTCTTATCTATGCTGACTTCCCCAAGCACCTTCTCTATCATATCTGCGGTTATATATCCCGGTCTTAAGATCATTGGAACATCTGACGTAAGATCTACGATCGTAGACTCAAGTCCTATCCCGACCTGTCCACCATCTATTATCATTTCTATCTTTCCGTCAAGGTCCTCTACGCAATATCTTGCGACTGTAGGACTGGGACGTCCGGATGTATTTGCGCTCGGTGCCGCTATATACCCGCCTGAAGCTTTTATAAGCTCAAGCGCTATCTTATTATTCGGCATCCTTATTGCTACGGTGCCAAGTCCGCCCGTTGTTTCAAGCGGAACTTTGTCGCTCTTATTCATTATCATTGTAAGGGGTCCCGGCCAATAAGCCTTGGCAAGCTTTTTCGCCGCCTCAGAAACACCCTCTGTTATAAATTCAAGATCTTCTATATCTGCAATGTGGACTATAAGCGGATTGTCCGACGGTCTGCCCTTTGCTGCATATATTTTCTTTGAAGATTCAGGGTTTAAGGCGTCTCCGCCCAGACCATATACTGTCTCAGTCGGAAATGCTACAAGCCCGCCTTGTCTTATTATATCTCCGGCATGCCTGATAGCACTCTCAGCTTCGGCATCAATATTGTTCTCATCTATTACTACCAGCTCAGTTTCCAACTTACTGTCCCTCTGTATAACTTGCTATCACATCCCAGACCTCGCTTGATTCCTGTCCGAGTGCCCATTCTGCAATTCCCGCAAGATTTCTCGCTTTCATCGCCTCAATCTTTCTTGCAATGGACTGGGGATCTTCTACCCAAATTTTACATGCACTTCCGTCTTTAGTTTTACCCTCACCATAATTCAGACCTGTTTCTTCATCCCATGAAACAGAAATTCCATTGGTTGAAAGATACTCTTGTACATTCTTCATGTGCTGGACATAACTTTCATATTTTCCGTCTTTTTCCTGCCATGCACGGCAATAGAAAGGTACTGCATTTATAACCTTCGACGGATCAACATCCTGAAGTACCAGATCAAGTCCCTGCTCAACAAAACCTATAGAAGAATTAGGTCCGGGCTTATCACTGTTACTTGTATGCTGATCATATCCCATCAATATGATATAATCTGCAACTACTCCCTGCTCCTTTATATTCATGAGCTTGTTGTAGATAGGATAATAGTTATCGATAGAAAATACTATTCCCTGTTGTCTGCACGCAATCGACATTTCTCGTACAAACTCAATAAACGGCTGTGATTTCTCTTCAGATATAATACTCTCAAAGTCAAGGTTTAAGCCATCTGCACCCAAAAGAGTAACCTGTGCGATAGCTTCCTTTATTATCTTAGCTCTTTTCTCCGCATAAGGAAGAAGATCCATAAGTTTGAACTTATCTTTATTTTTCATATCATCAAAGATAACCCATACATCCATTCCGGCTGCATGTGCTTCCTTGACATAGTCTGCCGATCCGATACTTCCTACCGTTCCGTCTGCATCTTCAAAATAAAGCCACTGCGGTGCTATAACATTAATTCCCTTTGTATTGGCTATATAATCTGTAAGTGTTGCATTTCCTGCTTCGCTTCCAATGCTGTGGAACGCAAGATTGATCAGATGATCTTTCTTGATTCTCGTATACTCAGGTTCCTGATAATCAGTAACAGGATCAGGTGTCACTTTTCTGGGATCCGTAAGTTTCTTTTTCTCTATATAACCTATGAGCGAATCTGCAGTCTTTACTTCGATCCAGTTTTCAAACTCTTCAAGAAGTACAACATCTTCGCCTTTATTAAGCTTTCTAAGAACATCACTCTTAGGACCGCCCTTTACTCTGAGACTGGTCCTTCGCGCAATAGTTGCAACAGCCTTTTCATCCCATTTTGTCGTAAGCTGTAAGTGATTAGGATCCTTAAATCCTTCATACGCAAAATTACTGAATTTCTTTACATAATCAAGAGCCACATAGAGAGTCTCGTCTCCCTCTTTGGAGATAACGTATTCCTCTTCTCCGGATCCCCCATTTGAATCCGTCCATCCCTTTTCTCCTATATTTGAAGTAATAATGGTATCGGGAGTTGTATACTTAAGCGTACCGTCTTCTTTACTATAGTAGAACTTAGGATTAATGTTGTTACGTATAACTTCAAGATCTACGTAGTATTCACCGTCCCAGAGCTTCGCTCTTTTCTCTATGTACTCATCACCGAGCACTATCGCAACGTCATCTTTGCCCTTTATATCAAAATAGGCTTTGAGATCTGCTTTTTTATTACTATATGAAAACATATGAACAAGTGACTCTAAATCCTCGCCACTTTGAACAACGAAAACCGCTCCTAAAATTAAAATAAGGGCGATTATAAAAACCGCCGGATTAAATCGCCTTCTTGGTCTTCTTCTCGATCCTCTCCTGGATCTCGATCTAGACCCGGACCTGGATCTTCCTCTTGAATTGGGGCTTGGTCTTCGTCTTGTATTTCTTCTTGTCATTGTCTAGCTCCTTTACAATCGCCCTCTATTATAACAGACTATTAACTATACGTCATTATGAATGTCCCCTAAAGCAATAAATTTAACTATTTATTGTATATGTTATGGCGGGGAGCCTCTTTATAAAAATTTCATTTGATGTTTTTATCGCTATTTTGGGGACATTCTATCCGAAACGAGAGCCAAAAGGTCTTACTTCTGTGACAATTCCTTGCTAAACCATTTTTCCGTTCCAAATATGATTTGACGTATATTAATATGTATGAGACACCATTCGCAAACCCTTATTTGTACGCTCAAATACAGCGCAAATGTATGGTATAATGATATTGTAAACAATATCTTTTGTTTATGCTCAATCTGTTGTATTGATTTTGTTTTAGGGATTTATTTTTGAAACTATCTGTAAGACATTCTGCGAAGAAACGCAGAACCAAAGACTAGTAGATAAATAATTCCTCAATCGCCTCCTTCCCGGATTCATATCCTCGAAGGGCGCCTCACAAAAATCAATAATAACAGATAAATCTTAAGAAATACCGCCGAAATTTCTTAAGATTTTATGTAGATGCGAATTTATTTTTAAAATATGTCGATACATCTATTGACATAGAAATCTCAATAAATTAGTATCTATGTATTCCAAAGTCAGGAGGTAACGCATCATGAAGATAGAAAAAGTCAACGATCACCAGATTCGATGCACGCTTACCAGAGATGACCTTGCGAAACGCGACCTTAAGATAACAGAACTTGCGTATGGTACCGACAAAGCAAAAGAACTTTTCCAAGATATGATGCAACAGGCAAATATTGCGTTCGGTTTTGATGCAGAAGATACCCCGCTAATGATAGAGGCTATTCCGATCAATTCAGAATGTATTGTTCTTGTAATCACTAAAGTAGATGATCCTGAAGAATTGGATACAAGATTCTCCAATTTTGCCCCCTCTGTTCACGAAGAAGACGTAGATGATGAGGAATATGAGGATTATAACGAAGCAGATTACGACGAAAACGAGGAATCAGACGTTTCGTCTCTCTTTAAAAGATTGCAGCGTAGCAATTTGAATGAGTACCAGGACTATACTGCAGGTAACACTTCATCAGATGTAAAAAAGCTTAAGGAAAAGACTTCAAGCGTCAGAAAAAAGGGTCAACCAACAAGAAGAGGCATACAGATTTTTTCCTTTGATTCTTTGCATGAAGTAAGCAAATTCGCGGTTATTGTAAGCAAAAAATTTAATGGCGAGAATACATTATATAAAGATGAAGCAAAAGGTCAGTATTACCTTATCCTTCATCAAGGTGATCTAGAAGATAATCTCTTCAAAAATATCTGTTCCTTATTAACAGAATACGGAACAGCAAAATTCGGTAGCAATGCCGAGGAGCAGTATTTATCAGAGCATTACTCCGTTGTACTTAAAAACAACGCTGTACAGACTCTTTCAGCAATTCAATAAACAAACATAATAAATGCAGGAGAAAAAGATAATTCCTTTTCTCCTGCATTTTTGTTACAGATGTGTTTTAACCATCCTCATAAGCATTATCATCTTTTTGCTCGCCGGGTCTGTGCCCATCCGGGCCTTCGCCGCCTTTGCCCATATCAAACTCTCCCATAACTTTAACATCGATATCGGAAGCATCAACAAGACTGGATGAGTCTTGCTTCTGTCCTTCATCAGTTGACGGTATTGTTCCGTCAAGCTGACCTGATATGCTCTCCGCACGAAGTTTTATAACCTTATTCAGCATTTCTGCTGCCGCATCATACTCCTCATAGTTATAGAAAGCTGTAGGATCTTTTTCTACCAAAGTATCGATCTGGCTTCTAATTCTCTGATACACTTCATCAAAGCGTCCGCCGTTTACGTATTCATCGACAAGCTGTCTCAAATACTCGTGATACTTCTCAAGGTAAGTCTCATTCTCAAGTAGCGCATCAAAGAAGTCTGTTCCGTCAAACGGTGTATCTATGGCATCATTGATCATCTCTGTAGCTCCGCCTGATCTGCCCATGGACATTCCTCCAAGAGAAAGATTGTAATCCCAAGGGAAAATATTGAGCCGGCCATCCGATTCATAGAGATAATAATTGTGTGACATATTTCCCGACAGACTGTCCATATTTACAGAAAATGTATGTACTGCCATATATTTAAGGATATTGTCAATATCAAGGTATTTCTCGAGATCATTTCCGCTATTTACATTCTTGATTGCTTCAACAACTCTCTTTTTATCCGCTTTACCCGATCCAAGAATATCTCCATCCCAAATCGTAGAATAACTGTCGAGATCGTCATCCGAATAATTCAGATTTGAACCGTTACCGCCCATTGGAGGTCCGCCCGGTCCACCTTCACCGGGGCCTCCTCCGGGAGGTACGTTCTTCGCAAAGTCTTCTCCATCCGGTGGTCCTCCGTTTCCAAAACTGCCTCCATTAGGAGGTCCATCTACACCTTCAGGCTTTCCTTCTTCCGGATCAGAATCCGAGTCTGGGGGTATATTGCTCGGATCGAAATTCCCATCCGGTGGTCCGCCTTTCCCAAAATCACCTCCACCGGGAGGCGCTCCTTTTCCGAAGTCACCTCCACCGGGTGGATCGCCTTTGCCAAAATCAAAATCTGCACCCTCGGGCATGTCTTCCGGATTAGGGAAGTCACTCGGGAAGTCGCCGGGCTTCTTATCTCCATTCTTTCCGTCTCCGCCTCCCATTTCCATGCTGTCAGGTTTGTACAGGTTCCCCTTCTGGGTACCATAGTTTCTCAGCAAGAAGCTCTCCTCAACCGCCTCAAGTGCAAGATAAACGCCCTTGTACTCGCCATTTAAAGACACTTCCGCATAATTGTATAGCGATGCATCAACACCAAGATATTGGAACATGTCATATATAACAGCCTCTTTCATATTGGTTGCATCCGCATAATTATTGTTTAATATCAGCTTATCAAGTCCATAGCAGGTCTGCCCTTCCTCAAACTGATCAAATTCAAGCTTTAAACTAAATCTGTCAGTTTCATCATTCATCGCGATCGATGAAAGGCTTGTGTTTCCTTTCGGTCGAATTCCGACATTTTTAACCGTCTCCCCATTTATAACAACATCACAGGAATAATATTCTTCGGACATGGCATTGGAAAGCATCTTTTCCCACTCATCCTCGTCCATCTTAATATCAATACTGATCACTTCATTAGTATTAAAAAGCTCAGTCTCATATTCTTGATTTACAGCCTGTCCTCCCAGATGTTCTGTCAACCTGTCAGAATAAGCCATGGCAAGAAAGCACAGTACAACTGCTACAGCCATGATCCCGATAACAATCTTCGATATATATTTATTTGTTATCATGGCTCTTTCCTCCTATATACCCTGCCATTAAGACATGTACTCGCCATTGAAAGTTACAAGAGTCGCCATTGATACGCCTCTGATATCTTTTACTCTGTTTACAAAGCTTGTTGTATTGTCTTTTACACGAATCTCCATAGTAAGCTCAATTCCTGCATCGCTGACTGTTTTGGATTTTACGATATACTTTCCAACCGACTTTCCTACAGTTTTAAGTATGCTTTTCTCCGTCTCCTCTTCGTCACAATTTACAATCAAAATGTAAGGAACATTAGAAAACTTGCGGTTTGCAAATACTACAAAAATAATACCAATAACCAAAGAACCGATTACTGCGAGAGGTATCATTCCGGCGCCTATCACAATACCTGCGGCAAGCGACCAGAAAAGAAATACAATCTCCATGGGCTCTTTTATCGCTGCACGGAAACGCACGATTGAAAGAGCGCCAACCATTCCGAGGGACAGCACTACATTTGAAGTAACCGCCATGATAACTAGCGTAGTTACGAGTGCCATACCTATCAGAGACATTGCAAAGCCTGTGGAATACATGATTCCGCTAAATGTCTTTTTATAAATAAGAAAGATAAACAGTCCGACCGCCAGGGCAAACAACAATCCCACTACGGTATCAACAACCGAGAATTCTATTACACTCTCCAAGAAACTTGATTTAAAAATATCACTGAAATTCATCGTAGATCCTCCATATAATCATTCACAATAATCAACCAAATCTTCTACATGCACCATACTTTGAGAAAGACTGCTGTCTAAGTGCCGGAATCTGTACAAGATCCTGTATTATTCCGGGCATAAAGTCGTCGTACTTAACCTCAAGTATCATATCCTCCGGCTCGTCCGTCGCACTTATATCGACAACTTTTTTTGTCAGAAAATCCTTTGTAAAAAGACTTGTTCTTATCTTTGAATCAAAGGTTACTCTCACATTTCCCGCCGGATAAATGTAAGCCTCTCTTATATAAGAGACCAGTACTCTTGGCTTTAAATATTGATAATGCATCTTGGCATACAGCTCTTTTACCAATTCACTCTTGTGCGTCCGCATAAACTCTATGTTGCCTGCAAGGATTTTCCTACATTCCTCTTCCGTAAGTCTCGCGCTACACTTAAGACATAATTTATCGTGCTTTATCTTTTTTTCTAAAGTAATAAAAGAAAAATCATCATTGTAATACCTGATCCGAAATTTTTCTCTTTTCTGTATCCCATCAACTTTTTCTCTGAGCGCTTTGTCATCCGCGTTGTCAAAATAAATACTGCGTATCTGATATATTCCTTCTCTCGAAGCATGGGGGTCCTTACGCATGACAAGGCTCAGCCTGTTCCGCATTGCGACATAATCCGAATAGCCGATCGCATATTTCAGTTCATGCCGATAGCGTTGTTTCTGTTCCATTTTGCCTCTCCTTTCTTCATTATGTTTTCTATCTTATTTGACCAACCTGAAATCTACTTGAAAAAAAGAAGACCTTTTTCAGATCTTCTTTTTTTATTACAAAATCACTGTTATAGTCATATCTTTTCCGTCAGGGCAGCTTGCTTCTATCGTACCTCCATGTGCCTCCGCCACAGCTTTGGCAATCGCAAGCCCTATTCCGCTTCCTCCCGATTCCGAACTCCTTGATTCATCAGGTCTGTAGAAGCGGTCAAATAATTTTTCTTCATCCGGAGGCGTTTCATAATTACATTTATTAAATACCTCCAAAACTGTATGCGACTTTTTCTTTGTAAGGCTGAGCCTGATCTCGCTCTCAGGACTTGAATATCTCACCGCATTGTCCAAAAGGACCGACACCATCTGCTCCATTGCTGCCTTATCTCCCAATATCGCAATATCTTCACCGATGTTTGTATTAAGAGTTTTTCCGCTCGCTTTGATCTGCGGCTGATACACTTCAACAACTTCCCACAACATATCACTCAAGGAAAAATGTTCTTTTTCATTAAACGGCGTAGCCTCATCCATCTTAGAAAGCGCTACCATCTCATGTACAAGTTTGGATAACCGTCCTATCTGATTCTTAATATTATCCGTCCACTCGTCCTCACCATGCTCCATAGTCAGCACCTCAAGGCTTGTGGAAATGGAAGTGATCGGTGTCTTAAGCTCATGCCCCGCATCTGTGATAAACTGTTTCTGCATCTCAACATTTCGAACTATCGGCTTGATCGCCTTTCCGGAAAAGAGATATACAAGCGGAAACAGCGCTATAAGACTTATCTCCGCAATTATTATCGTCAATAAACGAAGCGATCGCATATACTGAATCTCTCTTATCGAATTCAGAAAAACCACTACTCTTCTTCCGTTGATCTTAGTATTAAGGTAGCGATATTCCTTATAGTATCCGTGCGTTTTGCCTTTTTTTAATATCTGCTGCGCGTAATTTATAGCCTCTTTCTCATCAATAGATGCAATAAAATCCGTAAATGCCGATGAAGCAGTACCGTCCTCCCTAAATCTGACAATAAAAAATCTCGTCATATAGTTTGCTTCAACATCGGGCAATTCTCTAAACGAAGGAGGCCCATTGTCTCCCGGCCCGGGCCCCGGGCCCTGCCCCTGTCCCGGTTTGTCAGGCGGTCTCTCACCCGGCGCTTCCCTCTCTTCAAAGCCCGCAATATAGGTAAGAGTTTTATCGGCGCGCTTTGTTTCAACGCAGTAATTTACGATATTTACCAGAACCGCAATCACAACAATAACTGAAAAAAAGGCGAGCATGGCTGCACAAATAACTCGCCGGCGCATCTTTTTTAGCATCACGTCACCTCCAGCGAGTAGCCCGCTCCCCTTATTGTCTTTATTTCTACATTTGCATCTAATTCGCGCAGTTTTTTCCTGACATATCCAATGTGTGTCCAGACAACATCTATGTCAGAATCCGAATCGCAGCCCCATATCTTTTCCATCAAATGATCTGTGGAAAAAACATGCTTGGGATGCAATACAAAGAGCTCCATAAGCTGATATTCCTTGTTCGTAAGGCTTATGCTCTTATCATCCACGCGCATTTCATATTTATTTCCATCAAGCAAAAGATTCCCCGCCTGCATTTCACGTGCAGAATAATTCTCGCTTCTGCGTCCAAGCGCCTTTATCCTGGCAATAAGCTCACTCGTTGCAAAAGGCTTTGGCAGATAATCATCCGCTCCCGCTTCAAGCCCGGCAACTCTGTCCTCTATCTCAGACTTTGCAGTCAGCATAAGAACAGGTGTTGAGATCTGTTCTCTTCGCATCTTGGTCAGAACTTCCAGTCCGTTCATTCCGGGCATCATGATATCAAGTACAATAACCTCGTATGAACCCGAAGAAATGTAGTTCCACGCGTCATTGCCGTTATGAACAATATCAACCGAATATTTTGCTTTTTCAAGCAATACCTTCAAAGCCTTTGCTGTTGCCACTTCATCTTCTGCAATCAAAATCCGCATTGTACGCTCTCCTTTTAAGTACACAATATATACATTCTTGAACATAAAGTTCAAGAATGCATCAACCAAGCCAATTTGAATCGACTTTGTCGATGAGGCTTGGTTGACTCTTGAATCACTTTCTCACGAAATCCGCAGCTGGTGCGGATTTCTGTAATTTCATTTAAGATATCATACTTAACCTGAACTGTACCTGAAATTGATCCTATGTTTATCTTTATTTCTTGATTTTTAAAGTCTTTAGATATGTCTTTTGCTCCGGCGTTATGCGATAACTCTCAACCGACTTCTGTATTGCCTTGTTGTGCGTCCACACATCGAGCTTTCTGTTCTCGATAAACGGAAGTATCGCATCATACTGCTTGGCAAGCGCTGTCGCAAAGTACCACGCGATCATCATATTTACGTAATACTCTTCAGATCTTACTGAAGCCACCGTCTCCGGATACTTGATGTCAAAATCTTCCTCAAGGAAATGCTCCATCAACATTCCTATTCCGTATCTTATCGTGTATGGCTTCTTCGACTTTATCCACTTATTTATGTACTTTAGAAGTTCGGCGCGGTGTTTCTTGAACACCTTTGGTGACATCTGATCGGTCGTCGCCCAGTTATTTACATGGGGTAAAAAAATCTCCAACCGCCCGATGCACTTCTCATAATCTTTCATCTCAGAAAGAATAAACGCATGAAGCTGATCTTCATCAAAAAACTTATGCGGAAGATCATCCAAAAATTCTTGTATATCTTCACGCTTCGAAAGCTGCTTGGCGTACTTTCTAAGTTCCGGTGTCCTCACTCCTATTATCGCTTCAGGCTTAACCGACGGAAGAATCTTAATCTGCAAATCTCTGTATTTCAAATCTTGATGCTTATGTAATTCTTCTCTGATTTCATCTATTATCATTTTGTTATTCGTCCTTTTCTGTATCTGCCAAAAAAGATTCCGTCATCTACATACTTATCTGTCTGGGAAACCCACATAGGAAACTTCCCCGTCGCAACGGCTGTCTGGCCATTCAACATTCCTGTATGAAAAGATATATGCCTGAACTGGCGAAGAACCAGCTCTAATCTTGTATGCTCACATTCTTCGGGACATTCATAGAGCATCTCATCAGTAAGCGAATCGATGTAGTCATATGTCTTTTGCTCTATCTTTTCAAGATATTCAAGGAGCTGCTCATCAGAAAGAACTACCGATGATGGAGTCTCGGGATTATCCAATCCCTCTTCGTGAAATGGAGGTTCCTCATATACGCAAGGATTAATAAACCACTTGTCCGCAGAATGAAGTGCATGATAACCCCATCTCCAACACGGCGCGCCACAGCACAGTGCATCTCTGTCGTATGTCTGAATCGAAGTCCTGATATTAAGAAAATTCGGTTTCACCATATCTTTGATTATCATACAAAGTTCATTCATTGTGATTCCCCCCTTATTCTGTTATAACTCTTTTGCCATACAGATTGCTCCCTCAAGCTTATCGTATGGAGGATAATTCTCTATCAATGAATATCCTCGCCTCTGATATAGCCCAACCGCATCTTTCATCATCGGTCTTGTCTGCAAAACCGCTCGTTTATAATTCATTTCTTTGGCTTTACCTTCAATTTCGTCCATTAAAGCTGATGCAATATGATTTCCTCTATGATCAGGCTCAACCCAGACTCGCTTAATTTCAACATCATCTTCTGAATATCTCTTTAGCCCCGCACATCCGACAGCTTTCCCATCGCAATATGCAATAAGTACGTCAGGAATCAGATTTGAAGCATTATACGAAACAAAACCGGTTCTATTCCCTTCTCCGCCGACTATCTGCGAATAATACTTTTCCGTTTCAAGATAAAACCTTTTAAAATCCTCATTGTTTCCGTCTGTCCATCTGTAGTCAATTTGTTTCATCTTATAGTCCTCTTGGCGTATTCATAATACAATTATATAAAAAGAGCTTATAAAAGTGCAAAAACTACTTTATAAGCTCTATATTTTTACTTTTTTATATTTCCCCAAAAATACACAACAGTGATCATAAAATTGCTATAATTCACTACTCTATACAAATCATATTTGAATATATAAACAATCAACATCTTTTAAGATTAATCATGAAATATTATAATGTATTTCCGTTTTCGCTTACACGTATAGTTACAGATAAATTATCACTTAATCCAATTTTATTAGTTACAGTGCAAGAAAAAGTTACATATGCAAATTTATTAAAGATATACGCATATTTTCCTGTTCCAGATGTCGTTGATTTATTGGAAACTGTCACTCCAGAAACTGAAGATATGCCACCTGAAGCAGAAGAAACACTCACATCACCATTTCCCCATGAAAAAT
>JAFZQT010000124.1 GCA_017620235.1 Butyrivibrio sp.
CATATCTTTTGAAAGCTCATATTGAAGGCGGTTATATTACTCCTGCTTCATGCCTATGAATGCTTTTGATTGTTCAGCACCTCCACCCACAAAAGAATCATTATTCCTGTAACTTTCATATGATGCATGTATATCTGTCAAACATTCCATATAGTGATGAGCGGCATGCTCGAAATATTCGATAAACTCATTTACTTTCTTTGTGTCCCAACTCTTCCCCATTAAAACTATCCCCAATAAAACTGTCTTTACTCAGCGCTTCTTTCACGCGCTCTGATTTCTTCTTCAAGTGATTCTATCTCTTCCTCGCATTCTCTTATAAGTTCACGGATTCTTTCCATCGCACTTTGAAGATTTGTCAAAAGCCTTGATGTATCGCCTAATATTGTTCCGATCATTGAACAATTCTTGTTTCTGTGATCATCCGCATCCTGTTCAAGTTTTCCGAGCCATTCACCTGAACTTGTCATGTCATATGCTTTGTCGGGCTCGTATATATCTGTATCCAGTATTTCACGTTTCCGGCTTATAAACTCATGCGTTTCCTCGCAAGCAGCAAGATCTCGCTCTAATTCTCTTTTCTCATGTTCTTTTTCTGCTAATCTTGAATGAAGTCCCATCGTTATCTCCTCCGGCGTATATCTACCTCAAGACCTTCACTTAGGATTCTGTCCTGCTCGATCAAGCTGTCTCGAAGTGTAAGAAGTGCTCTTGGAAGCGACTCGGAAGATTCATGCCTGTATACTTCCGTTGACTTGTAAAAAAGCTTTAGAATTTCATTCATTTCCTGTCCGACATCTGTCTTTTCAAAAACGCTTATCTTACTTAGCGCATCCTCTGAAAACACACCTTTTGCAGTCGTATTCCCTATATCTTCAACAATATCTGTGAACACGTTAGTGTCCATGTATATGCTCTTTTTTGCCATAATTGTTCACTCCAATTTTAACTTATACGTAATAGAACATTAACATTCCACTATATACTACACCCATTAGCAATTTTATTACAATACAAAAACCATCCTCTATTTTCGCATACAAAAATAGAGCATATTTAAGCACAAAACCATGCAAAAATATGCTCTACTATTACTCTATATGTTTTATTTTTCTTAAAAATCAGCCTTCAAACAGAAGATCTGCGTATGTAGGAATAGGCCAATCCTTCTTATCTACAAGCATTTCGAGCTTATCAGCCGGTGTTCTGAGGGCTTCCATGATAGGAAGAACCTTATCCTTGTAGAAGAAAGCAAGTTCACGCTGATCTTTGATCTTGCGAGCCTTCTCCTCGCTACTCTTAAGCTTATCAAGAGCTGCCTTCATCTTGCCAAGCTGCTCCTGAATTTCCTGAAGCTCAGCAACTTCAACAGATGCATCAACACCTGCTGCCTTGATCTGATTAACATCTGTTGCAACTCTTCCTGCATACTTCATAACAGCAGGGATGATCTGCTTTGATGCCATATCGATCATTGTAAGAGCCTCGATGTTGATCGTCTTTGCATATGATTCGAATATGATCTCTCTTCTTGATTCAAGCTCTGTCTTTGTATATACGCCGAACCTGTTGAAAAGATCGATAGCTTTCTTTGTTGTGAGTGTATCGGCAGCCTCGATTGTAGACTTAATGTTAGGAAGTCCGCGTCTCTCAGCTTCTTTTACCCACTCGTCAGAGTATCCGTCACCATTGAAGATGATTCTCTGGTGATCTGTGAGATATTCTTTGATAAGGTCATGTACAGCCATATCAAAATCTTCTGCCTTCTCAAGGATATCGGCAGCTTCACAGAATGTCTCTGCAACGATTGTATTAAGTGTAGTGTTTGAGCTAGCCATTGAATCGGATGATCCAACCATTCTGAACTCAAACTTATTACCTGTAAATGCGAAAGGTGATGTACGGTTTCTGTCTGTAGCATCCTTCTCAAACTGAGGAAGTGTTGATACACCTGTCTTGAGCTTGCCGCCCTTCTTACTGGACTTTGCAACACCAGTCTCAATAAGCTGTCTTACAACATCCTCAAGCTGCTCTCCAAGGAATACGGAAATAATAGCCGGAGGTGCCTCGTCAGCGCCAAGTCTGTGATCATTTCCAACGTCTGATGCACTCTGTCTCAAAAGATCTGCGTGTGTGTCAACAGCCTTCAAGATACATGCAAGTACAAAGAGGAACTGTACGTTTTTATTCGGTGTATCGCCGGGATCAAGAAGGTTCACACCGTCGTCTGTGCAAAGAGACCAGTTGTCGTGCTTACCTGATCCGTTTACGCCTGCAAAAGGCTTCTCGTGAAGAAGGCATCTCATGTGATGATGCTCAGCAACACGCTTCATAGTCTCCATAATAATCTGGTTGTGGTCAACCGCAATATTTGCTGTCTCGTAAACAGGAGCAAGCTCGTGCTGTCCGGGAGCAACCTCATTGTGCTGTGTCTTATCAGGAACTCCGAGTTTCCAGAGCTCAACGTTGAGGTCATTCATGAACTCTCCGACTCTCTCTCTGATAACTCCGAAGTAATGATCTTCCATCTCCTGTCCTTTGGGAGGCATTGCTCCGAAAAGAGTTCTTCCTGTGAAAAGAAGGTCCTCTCTCTTCATTGCCTTGTCCCAATCAACAAGGAAATATTCCTGCTCGGGTCCTACAGATACATTAACTCTTGTAGCTGCGGTATTTCCGAAAAGTCTTACGATTCTGAGTGCCTGCTTGTTAATAGCCTCCATCGATCTGAGAAGAGGAGTCTTCTTATCAAGCGCATCTCCTGTATATGAACAAAAAGCTGTGGGAATACAAAGTGTAACGCCTGCTCCTGATTCCTTAAGGAATGCAGGTGAAGTAATATCCCATGTTGTATAACCTCTTGCCTCGAATGTGGCTCTAAGACCACCTGACGGGAAAGAAGATGCATCAGGCTCACCCTTTATCAGCTCTTTTCCTGAGAAAGAAGTGATCATCCTTCCGTCTTTATCTGCGCTTCCAACAAATGAATCATGTTTCTCGGCTGTGATACCGGTAAGCGGCTGGAACCAGTGTGTATAATGTGTTGCCCCGTTCTCAACAGCCCACTCTTTCATGGCATTTGCAACAACATCAGCAGATTCCTTGGATAATTCTCCGCCGTGCTCAGTAACATTCACAACTTCTTTGTAAACATTCTTTGGAAGTCTCTCTCTCATCTTTGCAAGAGTAAAAACGTTCTGTCCGAATATTTCTTCTACGTTCACCCTATTGCTCATCAGTGCCCCTTTCTTTACTGCAAAATTCAACTGTTTAAAAGTTTACATCAACTTTCCAAAAACTACTACCAAAATATTATTATTTTTTCTCATTATCTTCTGAAGGGACTCTGAGTATGTCGTATTTCTCCGCAGGCTCAGATAATTCCACATACAAAACCTGTTTGGGATGAGGACAAGATTCAACGCTTTCTCCATCCTCTGTGTACATCGCCTTAACCGAAACTTTCACATCGGTTCCGTCAGGTTTCATGATCTCTATCTCGTCTCCAACAGAGAACTTGTTTCTCTGCTCGATTTTAGCATAACCCCTGTTATCGATCTCATTAACGATTCCAAGGTAGATATATTCATTAACGTATGTATTTACGTCATAAATCTGAGTCTCATCACTGGGCTTTCCAAAATAAAATCCCGTAGTGAACTGTCTGTATGTACACTTTGATATCTGCTCTTTGTACCAGGGCATGTTTTCCCTGTACTTTTCTTCAGACTCAAAGAAATCATCGATTGCTTTTCTGTATGTTCTCGCAACAGTCGCAACATAGAGGGCTGTCTTCATTCTTCCCTCAATCTTACAGCTGTCCACACCCGCATTAACAAGCTCCGGAACATGCTCGATCATGCACAGATCCTTGGAGTTAAAGATGTAGGTACCTCTGTCATTCTCATAAACAGGAAGGTACTCTCCCGGTCTTTTCTCCTCGACAACGGCGTATTTCCATCTGCAAGGATGAGTACAAGCTCCGTGATTTGCGTCTCTTCCCGTGAAATAATTGGACAAAAGACATCTTCCGGAATATGAGATACACATTGCTCCATGAATGAAGCACTCCATCTCAAGATCTTCAGGAATTCTCTCCTTGATCTCTTTTATCTCATTGAGCGAAAGCTCTCTTGCCGCAACAACTCTCTTTGCGCCAAGGTCATACCAGAAATTGTACGTCTCGTAGTTAGTGTTATTAGCCTGAGTAGAAACGTGAATATCTATCTCGGGACAAATCTTTCTCGCCTTCATAAATATGCCCGGATCTGCGATTATAAGCGCATCAGGCTTAAGCTCTTTTAACTCATGAAGGTATTTATCAACACCGTCAAGATCGTAGTTATGTGCCAATATGTTTACGGTAACATGGACTTTAACACCATGCGCATGCGCAAACTCTATTCCCTCTTTCATTTCCTCGGGGCTGAAGTTCTTAGCCTTAGCTCTAAGTCCAAAGGCATCGCCGCCGATATAGACAGCGTCTGCTCCAAATATTACCGCAGTTTTCAAAACTTCCAAACTGCTTGCCGGAATCAGTAATTCTGGTTTTTTCATTCTAATCTCCATACATTTACAACTTTACAGATAGTGCCATTCCGTCGCCAACCGTCAGAATAACAGTATTCAAAGCGTCATTATGTTTAAGTTCGTACAGGTACTCTCGCATTCTTGCATGAATGGTTCTGTCTCTTCTCGTAACAGCAAATCTTGATTCTATTACATCGCCGTCCTGCAATACATTGTCAGATACGAGCAGTCCGCCTTTATTAAGTATCCTCAGGCACTCGGGTAAAAAATTGATATATTGTGCTTTAGCCGCATCCATAAAAATAAAATCATACCCTTGGGAAAGCGTTTTTAAAATCTCAGTCGCATCACCCTCCAAAAGTGTGATTTTATTGTTAGAATCATATTTTTTGAAATTCTCTTTTGCTACGGGAATTCTTTTTTCGTATTTCTCTATGGTTGTTATCTTGGTGTCTTCATCGGAATATTCCGCCATCAAAAGCGCCGAGAAGCCGACCGCACACCCAACCTCCAATATATTCTTCGGTCTGGCATGCGCCATAAGGAATTTAAGAAGCGCCTGCGTGTCCTTCCTTACAATGGGGACATCGCAAGCCTTCGCTTCTCTTTCAAGTTCATCAAGAAATGGAGTGTTACCTCTGTCCAGCGAATTAATAAACGCTGTCATCCTATCCTGATCAATCACTCTCTTCCTCTTCTCCTTCGCTATCTTCGCCTTCTTCGGATTCTCCGCCTTCTACGTCTATATCTTCACTCTCTTCTTCAGAAACAAGCTCTTCGTCTTCCTCCAAAGCCTTGTTTCCGCCTGAAGAAGATTCGGCTGTTGCTTCTACCCAAGTGCCATCCTCATTTTGCACCAATCCTGACATTGTCTTCAGCATATCTTCAGGTGTCATTTTAGTAGTAAGTGTATAAGTTCCGGCTTTCTCTTTTCCCTTACAATCAGAAAATTTCTCCTGCAACTTAAAGAGTTTCTTATCTTTTATAAGCCCTGCGTCAGCAAGCTTTTCAGCTATTTCTCCTGCCTTGTCTCCATCTTCGATTGTAATGCTGACTGATTCACCATCACCCTCACCGTCATACACTGCTGTCTGATTAAAAAGATGATAACCGTAGTAATAAGCTGTTTTTGCGCCCACAATTATGATAAACGCTACTACGACTACAAAAATAATCTTTGTTGTGGAATCAAAAATTCCATACCCTAGTTTTCTTGAATTCATATAGCCATTCCCCTTAAGTGATACGATAAATGCCTTGGTCGTATCAGAAATTTGTGTCCATGATTATCGGCATTATCATGGGTCTTCTCTTTGTCTTCTTCCATATGTAATCGCTGAGAGCTTCTTTAACTATATTCTTAAGTTTGCCCCAGTCAGTCACTCCTTTATCAAGAGCTTCCGTAACTTCGTCCAAAACAAGATCGGTCGCATCGTCGATCAGTTTGTCCGATTCCCTTACATATACAAATCCCCTCGAAACAATACTTGGTCCGGAAACGAGCTGTCCGCTGGCTTTATCAAGTCCGAATACTACTATTACTATACCATCCTCGGCAAGATGCTGTCTGTCTCTGAGAACAACGTTTCCTACATCACCGACTCCAAGTCCGTCAACAAGAATTGCTCCCGCAGGAACCTTTCCTTTTACTTTAGCACTATTTTCATCAAGTTCAAGTATATCACCTGAATGCAATATAAAGATATTATCTTTTGGAATTCCAAGTTCTTTTGCAATCTTTCGCTGAGCGATAAGATGCCTGTACTCTCCGTGAACAGGGATTGAATACTTAGGCTTAACAAGCGTATATATAAGCTTTATATCTTCCTGACACGCGTGTCCGGAAACATGTACATCCTGGAAAATTACATCAGCGCCCTTCATCTGAAGTTCATTGATAATATTTGTTACAGCCTTCTCATTTCCCGGAATAGGATGAGATGAGAAAATAACTGTATCTCCGGCACTTATCGTGATCTTTCTGTGCTGTCCGTTTGCCATTCGGCTGAGAGCAGCCATACTTTCTCCCTGGCTTCCGGTCGTGATGATAACAGTCTTGTTATCAGGATAGTTCTTGATATTATCAATATCGACAAGTGTGTCATCCGGGATCTGGATACATTCAAGTCTCTGAGCGATCTCAATGATGCTCACCATGCTTCTGCCTTCGATAACAACTTTTCTTCCGCACTTGTGCGCAGTGTTTATGATCTGCTGAACTCTGTCAACGTTAGATGCGAAAGTTGCGATTATTATCCTTGAATTCTCATGTTCTTCAAAAAGATTGTCAAAAGCACGTCCGACAGTCTTTTCAGATGCTGTAAATCCCGGTCTTTCGGCATTTGTAGAATCACACATGATCGCCAAAACACCTTTTTTACCTATCTCAGCAAATCTCTGAAGATCGATGGGATCACCAAAGACAGGTGTATAGTCAACCTTGAAATCGCCTGTATGAACAACAGTACCTGCCGGTGAATAGATAGCAAGTGCCGCTGCATCTACTATAGAATGATTTGTTCTTATGAACTCGACTCTAAACTGTCCGAGATTGATAGACTGTCCGAATTTTACAACTTTTCTTCTGGTGCTTTTAAGTAAATTATGCTCTTCGAGCTTGTGCTCGATAATTCCCATTGTAAGCCTTGTAGCATACACAGGGATATTAAGCTCATGCAAAATATAAGGAAGTGCTCCGATGTGATCTTCATGGCCGTGAGTGATCACAAAGCCCTTCACTTTATCGATGTTATCCTGTAAAAAAGTAACATCGGGGATTACAAGGTCTATTCCCAGCATGTCATCGTCAGGGAAAGACAGACCGCAATCCACTACAATAATACTGTCTTCATATCTGAAGGCAGTGATATTCATTCCAATCTGCTCAAGACCACCCAAAGGAATGATCTGCAGCTTGGACTCATTTTCAGTTTTTTTCTTGCTCAATAATTGTTCCTCCACTTCTATGGCGGACGCGTAGAACCGGATATTAACCTTTTGCCCGTTAAATATCGAGATCTATGCCGTCCTCAGAAAGCAGCTTACGAAATACACCTGCAACTGCATCCAGTTCCAAGTCATCGTCGACAATAACATAAACCGCTTCTTCATCTTTTATATCGGAGTCGTCGCGCAATATCAGCGCCTCTCCGTCACCATCTTCTTCATCTGTGACAAGCAAATATGTTTTTGCGCCTATCACTGTCTGCTCGAGGCAGTAAAACTCTACAGCTTCACCACCGTCAGGGCTAAATAATATCTTTTCCAAAATTTTTCACCATTATTCTTTTCTGTTATCCAGATAATCCTGAAGGATAACCTGCGCAGCGATCATATCGACATACTCTTTTCTCTCACGACCTTTTATTCCGAGTTCGTCCATAATCTCATCAGCTGCTACTGTTGTAAGTCTTTCATCCCACATTATTACAGGGACATCGGTACGTCTTTCTATTCTATCCTTGAATTCAAGGCACAACTGAGAACGCTCAGAAGGTGTCATATCCATATTGACGGGAAGACCTAAAACTATCTTTTCTACTCCGTACTCAGTTATGAGTTCTTCTATGCGTGCCAGTGTTCTTCTAAGTTTGTTTTCTTCTTTCCTACGGATAATTTCTTTTCCCTGTGCGGTAAGAAGCAGCTCATCACTCAAAGCTACGCCCACCGTGCGTGATCCGTAATCAAGACCCATTATTCGCATCAGTACTACTCTCTTATTTTCTTGCCCACTCGTTGCTCTTGATATACTCTGTAAGCATCTCTTCCACAAGCTCATCACGTTCAACTTTCATGATAAGGCTTCTTGCTCCCTTGTGGCTTGTGATATAAGTCGGATCGCCTGACATAATGTAGCCGACAATCTGATTCACCGGATTGTATCCTTTCTCAAGCAGGGCATCATAAACAACCGAAAGAACTTTTTTAACACCCGTATCAGGATCCGCTTCGACTTTAAAAAACTGAGTGTTACCCAAATTCTGTTCTGCCATATTTTTTCTCCATTCGTTATTATAATTTTATATTTTGAAGCCGCCATAAACTGACCGCTTAAATTCTGATATTTCACTATATATCTTAATATTACACTACTGTATTCAAATAAGCAATGTATCGGTATTCAGAAATCTTCTCGCTACCACCTTTGAAATCTCGCCGCTTATCGCACCATATGCTTTTGCTTCACTC
>JAFZQT010000125.1 GCA_017620235.1 Butyrivibrio sp.
GAATACTGATACCATACAGAAATGTCCGTCATCATCGCCGGGTGTGGGCTTTAATGCTATTGTCATCTTGTCAGGTATCGAATATGTCTGGATATCTTCGATAGGCACTGTTGTTACTGCACCGCCCTCTGAAGAGCCGGTTCCTAAGTCAATGCTGATTGCATTGGCTACATCGGTAACTACCTTAGCCGTCTTCTGATTTGTTGTTACAACCATAAACATCGTAATACCTGAGATTATGATGTTGATGAATGTAAGACCTAAAATCAAAATAGATAATAAATTCTTTTTCATAAGAATCCCCTTTTGTTCAGTTATTGAGTATAACTGCTGTAGTAATTATATATCTTAATCTCTACTCTTCTGTTAAGTGCTCTGCCTTCTGCAGTTGAGTTATCTGCTACAGGACAATATTCCCCGCGTCCTGAATGCTTGATTCTTGAAGGCTCGATTGTTGTATTATCAATCAAATATTTAAATACGCTGATTGCTCTCGCGCTAGAAAGTTCATCGTTATTGGAATACTTAGCGCCGTTCATGGGAACATTATCCGTATGTCCTTCAACTTCAATGATACCATCTGCGTATCTCTCAAGAATCTTGGCAATCTGTGCCATCATAGGCATTGATTCCTGCTTAAGCTTAGCATCACCTGAATCGAAAAGTAATGCTCCGTTCATGGTAAGCAATACATATTGAGAGTTAAACTCAACACCTATCTCCTCGCCGAGGTCTGATTCCTCAAGAGCCTCTTCGATAAGCTCTGCAAGTTCTTCGCTTGCTGCAAGAGCCTGATCATTATATTCCTTAAGAGGATCTGCATCCTCTTTCTTGTCATCTTCTGCGGACTTACCCATGGAAGTAACGTACTTATCCAGGTTGCTAAGCTGGCTTACACCATTGCTGATAAGTATACCTTCACCAATTGACTTACCACCTGCTGTAAATATAGAGAATGTATCGGCAAATGAAGCTGCTACAAGCTCAAACTTCTGAGCATCTACGGTCGACATAGAGAAAAGCAACACGAAGAAGCAAAGAAGCAAGTTCATCAGGTCAGAGAATGTGGCCATCCATGCCGGCGATCCCTGCGGCGGATCTTCGGGTTTCTTTTTAGCCATTCTCTTCACCTCCCTCTTCGCTGGATGCTGCGCTTCTATCAGCAGGAGCAAGGAATGACTTAAGCTTCTCTTCTATTACTCTGGGGTTTTCACCGGCCTGAATTGAGAGAAGACCCTCTATCATAATCTCCTTACACATAATCTCAGTTGCGTTATTTGCTTTGAGCTTATTGGATGTAGGAGTACAAATCCAGTTAGCAAGAAGTGAACCGTAGAATGTAGTGATCAGCGCTACGGCCATAGAAGGTCCGATCTTAGCAGCATCAGACAAGTTCTGAAGCATAAGAACAAGACCGATAAGAGTACCAATCATACCCCAAGCAGGACCCATCGCACCAAGGTCTGACCAGAAGTTGATGTTCTTCTTATGTCTATCCTCAGTAGATGCAAGTTCTGTCTCAAGAATGGCTCTAACCAATTCGGGATCGGTACCATCGACTATAAGCAAGATGCCCTTTTTCATGAAAGCATCATCAAGTTCGCCAGAAACCTCTTCAAGTGCAAGTAAGCCTTCCTTACGAGCAACATTCGAGAGTTCGATAATCTTTGTAATCATCCCCGGAACATCCTGACTCGGAGACTTAAATATCAAAAGAAAGCTCTTAAGACCTCCAATGTAATCCTTGAGATTCATGGAAGCCAAAACAGCGAAGAATGCACCACCATAAGTGATAAGCAGTGATTTGAAATCAAAGAAATATTTGATACCGGCTACACCATCGTCACCAGTCATGATACCGATAAGCATCATGGCCACGCAGACGCCAAGACCGATAATCGAAGCCAAATCCACTTTTTTAGCCCTTCTTTATACACATGTTATAGGGTTTTGAACATAAAAACCCTTACCCTACGATTTTACTAAATTTTTAATCTCTTGTCTACCTTCTTTTACAATTAACTTGCGCCCGGTGGACAGGATTATGACAGTATCCGGAGTTTCTTCTACAGTCTCGATATAATCCTCATTTAGAAGGATTTTTACACCGTTTAATTTCGTTACTTCGATCATGTTTTAACCTCCATAGAATGATATCCTGTCACATAGGTCAATATAGTTGCGTCGCGGGCACGCTCTCGCTATGTTCTCGCCGTAGCGGATAACTAAATTCGCCTTCGTAGAAACTCGGCTCATTAAGTACCGACGGCTCGAAAATACCCGCTCGTGCAAACTATATTACCCTATGTTCGGCTCCAATCACAAAATATACGTAATAACAAACCGAACACTAGAATATTATAGAAAATACATAAGGTGCCAGATACCTTGTAGTACCTGGCACCGCCTTAGACACTGATGTGTCAAATTATTATACTAATTATCTCTTAAGGTTAACGAGTTCCTCAAGAAGTGTATCGGATACTGTGATGATACGGCTGTTAGCCTGGAAACCACGCTGAGTTGTAATCATCTCAGTAAACTCTGCAGAAAGGTCTACGTTGGACATTTCGAGAACGCCAGTAGAGATATATCCGCCACCTGCTGTTACATCAACACCGATACCGTCGAATTCGCCGGAGTTAAGTGTTGCTGAATAGAGGTTGTCACCTTCCTTCTGAAGACCTGATGCGTTAGCAAAGCTTGCTACTGCTATCTGTCCAAGAAGTCTTGTCTGGCCGTTATCATATGATGCATAAATCATACCGTTGTTCTGGATAGATACGCCCGATAATTCACCAAGCTTACGTCCTGAACCGAGGCCCTTATCATCACCGGAAACCATTGCGATTGTTGATGTTCCGTTATTGTTGAACATTGAAGCCTTGGAGAAGTCGATATCAACATCTGAGAAGTGTGATAAATCAACATTCTCACCAACAAGGTTGGTTGTCATAGCTGCGAAATCCAATACCGCGGAATCAGCGCCGTTGATAGACTTGAACTCACCTGTACCTGTATCAAAGATAAGTGTGTTACCTGAGATAGTCTCTGTTGAAGTAACCTGAGCCTGTCCATCAGGAGCTACCATGAATGAATACTGGATATTTGAATTGTTTGTATCAAGGCCATATGCCTCGCCCTGTGAAATCTGCTTTGTAAATGTACCTGACTCGAGCTGTGTCTCGCCGTCAAATGTGAAATCCTGATCAAATGAGAATGTTACATTAGCATCGGGGTCCATTGATACTGTAAAATTTGCAAGACCTGTTTTGCCAAGTGCCTTCTGCCAATCCTGGAAAACCTGCTGCTGCTGTGCTGCTGTCATAGTAGAATCAACACCGCGAAGTGTATATGTATTACCATTTCCGTCATCGTAGTAATAGTAATCGCCATTAGTCTGATCTTTTACGTAGATGAACTGGAATGCTTCTTCGAGATCTGATTTGGAAAGAGTTCCTGAACCTCTAAGAGTAATTGTTTCTCCGGGATGATACTCTACAACTGTAGATGAAGGATTAGGAACTTCATACTTAATACCGGCTACCTTCTTAGTATCATAATCACTAAACGTCTCTGAGAAACCTGTCTTCTTGAAGTAAGCTTCAGGATCTGTACCGCTTGCGGGACGGTAAGTTACACCATCAAGTAAGCTGTAAAGTGTTGTTGTAGTAACAACCTGATCCTGGCCAAATGTAGCGATATCATTTATAGAACCAACCTTATATACACTCTTAAGCGACTCATTCTTAGCATTAAGAATATCTGTCATCTCAACTGTATATACGCCTTCAGATTCTGTGTTTTTAATAGCGAATTTTGCTGTGTAAGCATATCCTAAACCATCAAAGATGGATACGGATATTGTCTTACCTGCGCTTGATGCGGCATTGGTATCATTCTTATCAAGAATACCTGAAACATATGCCTTAGAAGTAGCTTCGGGGGGATATGTCATGTTTTCAGGGCTCATAATTCTAAGAGGCTGAACTACGTCCTGCTTAATAGTACCTGTAGCTTCTTCAACACCCCAACCCATTACATTGTAACCGGTTGATGTTGTAGCGAGGTTACCTGCAGCGTCAACGTAGAATGAACCGTCTCTTGTGAAATAATTATCTTTGCCGTTGTTGACTATAAAGAAAGAATCTCCTGTAATCTTGAGATCAAAAGGATTACCTGTTGTCTGTGAAGAACCGGGAGTTGTGATTGCTGTGGAAATAGCACCTGATACAGAACCAAGACCTATCTGCTTAGCGTTCTTACCAGCAGTACCTGTAGCTGCGTTAGGACCTGATGCTGTCTGAGTGGTCTGATACATTAACTCCGAGAAAGTTACTGACTGTGACTTATAGGCTGTTGTGTTAACATTGGCAATGTTGTTACCTATAACGTCCATCTTGGTCTGGTGGGTCTTAAGACCTGATACACCAGAGTAAAGTGCTCTCATCATAATATTTGTCCTCCATAATCATTATTTTGGACGGATGTAAGAGAACTTCTGCCTCTTACAATTAGCTTCCCGAAGGTCCGGCTAAGCGATTACCGCTCCGTCAATATTTGTAAAAATGTTTTCATCGTTGTTTGTCTGATTCATCGCGGTTACTACAGTATTATTTTCAGTATTAACTATGAATGCGAGTTCATCGACAAGTACCAACGATTCTTTGATTCCCTTTTCGCCTGCTCTTCTGGTTCCGTCTGATAGACGATTCATCTGAAGATCCGTTAATGATATGTTTCTGCTTTCAAGTCTGTTAATCGCGTGTTTTGAGAATTTCATATCACTTACACGATTGTCTTCTAACTTATTGTTAAGGATATCTTTAAAAGATCTTGTATCACTCTGTACGGATACGTTAGTTCTTCCGGACTCCTTATTCTTAGAAAGAAGTGCTTCCTGAAGTTGCAGGTTAGAAAGGAATTGAGAGTTGTTAATGTTCATATCGGAATTCCTCCCTGAAATCATAAATCATATTAAATTGTTACCAACCAAAATATATATCGGTTGTATTCAGTCAAACATAAGCGTAAATTCTAAAGTTCTTCAGTAGGCTCATCTGCAGGAATTAATTCATCAGTATTTTCAGCGTTTTCTGTCTGGTTAGTTTTTTCTGATTCATCCTGTGTAAGTGCAGCTGCCATAAGTTCGTTAGCCTTGGATACATACTGCTTAAGAGTCTCTTCAGTGTCCTTAGGAAGAAGTGATAACTGATACTCAGTCAAGTTGCCATATAAGTTATATGCTTCAACTACATCACCAACTTCATTCATTGATAAAACTTCTACTTTAGGAAGCTTTTCAAGGATTTCCTGAATCTTTTCTACTGAATTGGAACCTGCAAGATATTCAGAGTCAATAACCTGCTTAAGGTCATCGATTGAATAAAGTGCGCCGTCAATTGAAAGATATGCTTTAGAGCCGTTGTATACAACTTTTTCTACATAACCTTGAACTGTCTTTGTCTCGCCGCCATCTGTCTTGCTCTCAACAATTACTTCCTTACCAACTGTCTCGGAAGCTCTTGATAAGTTAAGACTTGATGACATGTTCTGCATCTGCTCAAGTTCTGAGAATGTAGCATACTGTGATACATATTCTGTATTAGATGTGGGCTCTAAGGGATCCTGATACTTCATCTGGGCTACTAAAAGCTGTAAGAAAGCATCCTTATCCATCTCTCCGCCGCTGCCTTTTTCAGCAACTTTTCCGTTTTTACCGGTTTCTGCGGTTTTCTGCGCATTCTGTTGTGACTGTGTTAAAAGTTTTCCATCAACAAATTGTGCTGTAAGTGCCATATCTTATCTCCTATGCTTTGTAATCAAGAGAATTGCCATTAGCTGTCATCATCTCAACAGTTATTTTCTCTTCTTCTTCGTATTCATCGATATCTTCGAGTGAGATGCCGTCTGTAAGATTGATTCTTCTTGTAGCTGTATTTCTACTAGCTGCTTCGTTTTCTTCATCCCTTGAATCCTGCTGAGTTGCCTCGTTGAATTCGTTGGTTGAAACTCTTACTTCAACTTCGTCTACTCTGATGCCTGATCTGTCAAAATCTTCTTTTAACTGAATGAGCTGACTTTCAACGGCTGCTCTGACATTTTCATTCTGAGTAATGAATTCTGCCTTCATAACGCCTTCGCTCTGAGTAATCTTCACATGAAGTGTACCGAGTGTTTCGGGCTGAAGTCTCATTTCAATCTCCTGAATGTTTTCAGATGAAAGATTTCTAATGTACTCTCCTATCTGATTATAGATTTCCTGAGCTCTCGATGAAAATACCTGGTTTTGTTCTGTGTTAACGACTGTATCGTTATGACTAACTGTCTGGTTGTTGTTGACATTCTGTGTAAGATGATTGTCAGATTCCTGTCTTGAGTCATTCTTTTCTTCCTTCTTTGTGTCGGAAGCCATATTGACTGCTGACTTGGTGATATCATCTTTTGCTTCAACGATAGTTTCTTCAGATATCTCGACTTTTACAGGATTGAGTTCTTCTCTATCATAATCATCGATTACATCGTATGAATCATTATTGATAAAGTTGAGTTCTTCAAATGTCTTAATTACTGTATCGTTGTCGATGTTAAGAACATCTTCCATACCCTTAGTAATTTCAGCTACCTTATCTTCGAGATTCTTGATAGCATCGAATACAACATCATTGGTAAGAATATCAGCTATGTTATCAATACCGTTAAACTGCATTACGATATCTTGAACATTGGTAGTATCAAGAAGTTCTGTAACTGCGATATCGTTATCTGTAAGGAACTCTGAAAGTTCTTCGGGAGTGATATTGAATACTTCGCAAAAAGCAGCAACTACATCCTTTACAGCTTCAACTATCTCAGTGTCGTCGATTTCGACTTCTGAACTCTTGCTAGTCCGAGCGTTCTCAGTATTAGCAGACTTTGTTTCAGCCTTATTCTCAGTCTTAACTGTCTTATTCTCAACTTTTCGGTCAACTGACTTGGAAGATGTTTCCTTAAGATAGTTGTCCTTAGCATCACTTGAATCGTTAGTCTTGAGTTCTTCAACTACGTTGACGTCTCTCTTGGCAAGATTACCGAGGTCTTCGTTACCTGATGCACTTTCGAATGTCTTAGCAAAACCGTTACCTGAATCCGAACTCTTTGGAATGTCGGTATTCATCATTGTAAAGTCATTAACAAGATTGGTGATAGGTCCTGTTCCCATGTAAATCCTCCTTTCACAAAATACTCGAGAAAAAATCTCTAAATATTTTATCGAAAGAAAACTTAAATTCTTTAGTCCGTAGGTTCCATAATTTTGGTAACCTTGCCAGCCACCTCGGGATCCATTGCACCAAGGATATTACCTCTATCCTCTGCATTCATGTGCTCTAAGATCTTGGCAACAAGCTGAAGATTATCAGTCATCTTATTGAAAATAGCTGCAGCCTGCTTAGGCTTCATCTCAGAATAAGCCTTGGCATATTCTTCAACTTCTTTGTCTACTTCTTCTTTTGTAACAACCTGTCTATAGATATACTCTGCTGTTGCAGGGTCGATAGATTCATAATATCTTGCAAAAGCCTCAGGGCCGGGTCCTTTTTCTGAATATACTACTTCTTGATAGAACTGATTCTTGATACGCTCGAACTCAACCTGATTAGCCTCAAAAGTCTTAAGGCGGTTAACTTCTGTAGTAAGAGCATCAATCTGCTCTTTATTGGTCTCGTTCTCCGTACTAATATCGGATAATTCACTCTCTAAGAGTTTGATACGATCTACAGCGTCTGACAACGAAGTATATCCGTAGTAACTCTCTGTATCCTCTGTCTCAAGTACTGCATCCTTAGGAAGAATCTTGTTCACAACAGGGATATCCTTGAAAATCGGAGCAAATACATTGGTTCCTAATCCGCCAATATCGAGCTTAACGATAAGTGCAAATATAGCAAGCCATACAATAATAAGGACAATAGTTACAAGAACCGCTGTAACCATACTGCCCTTGGAGCTCTCATCATATAAATCAGATTCCTGCTTGGACAATTCTTTTGCTTTTTGCTTAGCTTCTTTTTGAGCTTTTTTCTGCTGCTCTCTAAGCTTTTTCTTTTCGTCCTGAATCTTCTTTTTTTCTTGTTTTAACTTCTGTTCATC
>JAFZQT010000126.1 GCA_017620235.1 Butyrivibrio sp.
ACATCATTTTTGATATTCAGAAGCTCCTTGACAAGCACAGTTAATGTCACTATAATTGCAAATAAGAACAATTGTTCTTATTTGCAATTATAGTGACATTAACTGTGCTTGTCAAGGAGCTTCTGAATATCAAAAATGATGTAGAAAGAGCTAAGATTTAGTAAGCTGTTTTTGGATGTCCCGTGGAGTAGCAAGCATCGCGTTTGTGTACCACATACACAAATTACGCTTGTCAGGGTATCCCTGAAACCCGTTTGACTGTCGCTCTTATCTGCATGAGTAGTAGGTAAATATTTAAGACTGATTTTATTCTTCGTGTCACACTCGTGTCACATCGGTACAATAAGATGTAGTCGTGGAGGAACAGGCAATGTCTTATAAAGTGTTGATCGTAGAGGATCTACAGGAGCTTCTTGAGGCTATGAGCGACTTTTATCGCGAGAAAGGCGCCGGGCTTTGGGAGGTTGTGACCGCATCTGACGGAAAAGATGCATTGGCCAAGGTCGCTGGTAATGATTTCGATCTGATGATATTGGACATCATGCTCCCCGGGGCGTCAGGATTTGATATCTGCAAGGCAGCACGCAGTAAAGGCGACTGTCCTATCATCTTCGTCACGGCTCTGGGCTCCGAAAACATTATCTTAAAAGGATATGAGACCGGGTGTGACGATTATGTCGTTAAACCTTTTTCGCTTAAACAGCTCTATGCCAAGAGTCTGGGACTTCTGAAGCGCGCAAAGAAAAACCAGGACAGTGACCTTTTGAGTTGCGGTTCCATATCCCTTAACAAACGGACCATGCTCGTCAAAGTCAATGACCGGGAGGTCAGTATTAACGCAAAGGAATATTTTCTACTTGTCTATCTGCTCGAGAACAAGAATTCCGTCCTGACACGCAGAGCCATACTTGAGCGTGTCTGGAAAGATGATCTGGATGTAACGGACAGGGTCGTTGATACTGCGATAAGGCGTCTTCGGGATAACCTTGGAGAAGCTGCAGGTCAGATCAAGACAGTGATAGGCAGAGGTTACCGGTTAACGGAGGAATAAACAATGAAAGTGCGCAAAAGCATTAAGAAACCGAAGTTTTTATTTGCATACTTCGGAAGTCTCATTATTGTAACGGTTATACTTGCCTGTATGGGGATGATTGCGTTTTACGGCGCTAAAAATACTTATGATACTTTAGCTCAAGATGATCGATCAGAATCTGAAGTAAAAGTTCAGAAAGGTGTTGAAACTTATCTATGGAAAAAAAGAAAGATCACTGCAAGTGAACGCAATGATGTAAAAAGTTTGCTGGTGGAGCATTACTCGAATACAAGGCAACGATTCAAAGTGTATTTCGATAACGAAGAAATAGCTGATTCCTCTCAGTCTGCGTTTATGTTCTACTATAATGATTCAGAAAACTACAATCTCGAGATTGCTGACAAAAAGTATCTGGAGTACTTCAAGACACCTGAATTATCAAAGTATTGGCAAACGAAGTCCGAAAGGCTCTCTGAATATTATGATAAAGACAGAATATTGCCAAAACATAATGAAGGCAAGTCGCTCGAACTGATTGTCTGGGAAGCATATATTGATATCGAGAACTCACGATTTATACCTGTAGTTTGTGAGATTTATGACATGAACAACAATCTAAACGAAAAACTCAGAGGACCCGTTGTGAGTATTCCGATTGAAAAGGACGGCAAGATTCCCGAGGGATATACGCTTTTTAGAACAAGTGGCAATTCCCACGGTTTCCAGGCAACAATCGAGGGCTTTGAAGATACAGACAACGAAGATGAGTATAACTATCTTGAATATAGTGATAATGGCTTCGATAAGTATTATGGCTACAAATACACACCTTTAGAATACATTCCGTTTGCAACCGTATATAGCGCAAAGATCAAGGCGGCCGTCATTTTGATGCTGGTTATCGCGATTTTTTTCTCGTTAATCCCGGCGACTATTGTATTTAACGTACAGAAACGTAAATACGATATCTTCGAATACAGACGCAAGATGACAGATGCAATGGCCCACGACCTGAAGTCTCCGATGGCTGCCATATCGGCATTTGCCGAGAATCTTTCGGATAATGTCGCAACTGATAAGAGGGAGTATTATGCCGGCAAGATAGAAGAGAAAGTCGCGCAGATGAACAAGATGGTTAATAACATTCTGGAATTCTCAAAGTCAGAGAATCTGCCTGCCGAGATCAAGAAAGAGGATGTTGACGTAGGTGCAGTTATCGGGAAGACCATAGCCGACAATGATCACGTGATAGCCGAAAGATCCCTAAAGATCAACTGCGAGAAGAAGAATATTACGATTCAGACGGATATCAAGCTTTTCAGTCAGGCTGTATCCAATCTGATCAATAATGCAGTTCTGTACAGCAAAGAAGCCACTGCCATAGATATATCTTTTGATGAAAAGACCTTGGTAATCTCAAATATACCGGCAGAGAAAGTTGATAATGCTGGAGAATTGAAACAGCCTTTTGTAAAGGGCAGCGATGAACGCGGTACACAAGGCAGCGGTTTGGGTCTTGCCATTGCGGAAAACAATCTGGCAATGCTTGGGTACAAACTCGATGTTAGAAAAGAAGACGGGAAATTTATTGCTACAGTACAAAAATAAAGAAATTCAGATAAATCAACAATTTAATAATAGTGATAATTGCCACGGCTTAAATATAAACAATAAAAATGACGACCGGTTTCCCGGTCGTCATTTTTAGGTGCATCTTTCGCATTTTCTTTTCGTTTTTTGTTAAATGCTTGTTAAATCCAGTTTTTGGACTTCAGCAATTTTCGCAAATGCCCGAAATTATTAAGTTTCAAGACGCCCGTTTCAAATTTGGCGGAGATGGTGGGATTCGAACCCACGTATCGGTTGCCCGATAAACGCATTTCGAGCATTTAAACCAAGAGTTTTTTGCCGTCAGATAATGAGATTCTCTGCTAAGCTAAGATACCT
>JAFZQT010000127.1 GCA_017620235.1 Butyrivibrio sp.
TCAAGGCCTTCAACCTTCTGAGCCTCTGAAAGAGGTGCAAGAGTTACTACATCGCAGATCTGTGTCTGTCCACGTGTGAACATAGCACTTCCGTGAACTCTGGGGATAAGATCAACCTCAGCTGCAAGAGGACGAATCTGCTTGATCTCACGTCCGTCAGGTCTCTTGTGATCCTTGAGGATCATCTTACGAACTGTCTTCTTCTCATACTGATATATAGCTTCACCGAGGATTGCAAGCCACTCTTCGTTGTCTGCAAACTTCTCAGTAAGTCTGTCTGTAATCTCTGCGATATTGTTCTCTCTTGTCTGCTTGTCGTCTGTAAATACAGCCTTCTCCATCTCCTCGGGAGGAACAATCTCCTTGATTGCTGCAAAGAACTCTTCGGGAATAGCACAGCTTGTGTACTCGTGCTTAGGCTTTCCGATCTCTGCAACGATACCCTTGAAGAACTCGATGATCTGAAGGTTTACATCATGAGCCTTGTAAATAGCTTCCTTCATCTTCTCTTCGGGAATCTCGTTAGCTCCGGCCTCGATCATGATAACCTTCTGTCCTACTGATGCAACAGTAAGCTTGAGGTCACCTGTGTTCCACTGCTCCTGTGTAGGGTTGATGATAAGCTCACCGTCAACCATACCAACCTGTGTCATAGCGCAAGGGCCATCGAAAGGAATATCTGAAATAGATACAGATACAGATGCACCAAGCATAGCTACAAGCTCAGGTCTGCACTGATTATCAACTGCCATAACCATTGTCTCGATTGTTACGTCGTTTCTGTAATCCTTAGGGAAAAGAGGACGCATAGGACGGTCGATAACACGGCTTGTGAGGATAGCGTTCTCTGAAGGCTTACCCTCTCTCTTGTTATATCCACCCGGGAACTTTCCTACTGCATAGAATTTCTCACTGTATTCAACGCTCAGAGGGAAGAAATCAATTCCTTCTCTGGGCTTTGCAGATGCTGTAGCTGTACAAAGAACTGTTGTATCTCCATACTGCATAAATGCGCATCCATTAGCCTGTTTACCTACTTTGCCGATCTCTACTTTAAGAGTACGTCCGGCAAGATCCATTGTGTAAGTCTTAACCATTTTAAATCTCCTTCACTCACATTAAATATTTAATATGATACGTGGGTTTCAAGGTCATAATATGCGTCTCGTACAGCACAAAACGTATATTATAACTTTGAAAGCCCTAGATCATATTACAACACGTGTACCAAACATTAATAAAGACGGAATAAGCCGATTTGCATCAGCCTCATCCCGCCTTTTTGTTTTACAGATTACTTTCTCAAACCAAGATCTGCGATAAGCTTACGGTAAGCTTCAATATCCTTCTTCTTGAGGTATCCGAGAAGGCTACGTCTCTGACCAACCATCTTAAGAAGACCTCTTCTTGAGTGGTGATCCTTAGGGTTCTTCTGAAGGTGAGCATTGAGCTCCTGAATTCTCTCAGTAAGAATTGCAACCTGAACTTCCGGTGAACCTGTATCTCCGGCTTTTCTCGCAAACTTGTTGATAACTTCTGTTTTCTTTTCTTTTGTAATCATTATTACACTCCTTAAAATATTATTATGAATCCGCCCAATACACAGACAAGGGTTGGAGTATCCCATATCCGAGTATAGGTAGTTCTGTTACCATGCCTAAAGTCAGTAGGCAACTAAGTTATATTAGCATATATATTCTTTTATGTAAAGTCATTATCGGATTATAGACGAGTTGTCCACTTTGAACAGTCTAAAACCTCCGTGGCAAGTCCTTCATAGAAATCAGGCTCGTGGCAAACCATGAGAATACTTCCCTTGTACTCCGAAAGTGCTCTCTTAAGCTCGGTCTTTGCATCGACATCAAGGTGGTTTGTGGGCTCGTCAAGTACAAGAAGATTTGACTCCCTGTTTATGAGCTTACAGAGTCTTACTTTTGCCTGCTCTCCTCCGGAAAGGACCTTACATTTGCTCTCTATGTGCTTGGTTGTAAGTCAGCATTTTGCAAGCGCAGAACGAACCTCATACTGTGAAAATCCCGGAAATTCGTTCCAAATCTCCTGCATACATGTAGTCTCGATATCCGGTGACATCTCCTGCTCGAAATATCCAATCTCTACGTTCTCGCCAAGCTCAACAGAGCCGTTAAGCGCAGGTATAAGTCCCAGAATGCTCTTTAAAAGAGTTGTCTTTCCTATTCCGTTTGCTCCCGTAAGAACAATCTTTGAATTGCGCTCCATAGTTATATTAAGAGGCGATGAAAGCGGATCGTCGTATCCTATAACAAGATCTTTTGTCTCGAATATCACTTTTCCGGGAGTTCTTGCAACCTTGAAATTAAACTCCGGCTTCGGCTTTTCTTTTACCATCTCGATAATATCCATGTTATCGAGCTTCTTCTGTCTTGCCATAGCCATATTTCTTGTGGCAACTCTCGCCTTATTTCTCGCAACAAAGTCCTTGAGGTCGGCGATTTCCTGCTGCTGTTTGTTATAAGCCGCTTCTCTCTGAGCTTTTTTCATCTCATAGACTTCCATGAACTTGTCGTAATCGCCAACGTATCTGTCGAGCGAATGTGTCTGACCGTCCATGTGATAAATGATATTTACCACGCTGTTGAGGAACGGTATGTCATGTGATATGAGGATAAAAGCGTTCTCATAGTCCTGAAGATACCTTGTAAGCCATACGATATGCTCAGCATCAAGATAGTTCGTAGGCTCGTCGAGAAGAAGGATATCAGGCTTTTCTAGAAGGAGCTTGCCCAAAAGAATCTTCGTTCTTTGTCCTCCCGAAAGTTCCGTTACGTCTCTGTCAAGGCCAAGCTCAAGGAATCCGAGAGCCCTTGATACTTCTTCTATCTTCGAATCGATAAGATAAAAATCATGATTGGTAAGAAGATCCTGGATCGTTCCAAGTTCTTCCATATACTCCTCAAGTGTCTTTTCGTCAGCTTCAGCCACTGCATCGCAGATCTCATTCATCCTGCGCTCCATCTCGTACAAAGGCTCATATGCGGAAGCAAGAACGTCTCTGATAGTCATTCCCTGCTTGAGCTCCGCGTGCTGATCGAGATAACCGACTTTTACATTTTTTGCCCAGTCGATCTTTCCCGCATCGGGCATAAGTTTTCCGATAATAATATTCATGAAGGTGGACTTTCCCTCGCCGTTTGCTCCGACAAGCCCAATGTGCTCACCCTTTAATAATCTGAAAGACACATCATCAAATATGGCTCTGTCGCCAAAACCATGTGTGAGATGCTCGACATTTAAAATACTCACTTAAAAACTCCTTACTTCATTACTGCATTTTTTATATCCTGCTGAATCTGCTTTTTCAGCTGCTCCATATTGTCAAACTTAATCTCAGGTCTTACAAAGCTGTGGAGCACAACTTCTATGTACTCTCCGTACACATCGCGGTCAAAATCATATATATAAGTCTCGACGCCAACCTTCTCTTTTTCGGAAACGGTGGGTTTTCTACCGATATTGGTCATACCCTTAAACTCATTTCCGCCCACCTTAACAGTGCTTGAATACACGCCGTAAGGAGGAAGAAGTTTCATCGAAGGCGGCAGAATATTGACTGTGGGAACACCTATCGTGCGCCCCAAGTGATTTCCGTGTTCCACGATTCCCGAAACCGAATACTCAGTCCCAAGAAGTCTCTTTGTAAGGTCCATATCCCCGTCGGATACGGCATTTCTCACTCTCGTGGAGCTTACTTCTTCTCCGTCAATCTTCACCTTATCAATAATGCAAAGCTCATATGAAAGCTCTTTTCCAAGCCTCTCCAAGAGCTTGCTGTCGCCTTTTCCCTTGTCGCCAAAAGAAACATCACTTCCCGCAGCTATATAACTTGCTTTGAGCTCATCCACAAGGATCCTTCTGACAAATTCCTCGGGATCCGTCGCCGCTGTCTCATCATTTAGCGGGAACATAACGAGAATATCCACTCCAAGCTCCTTAAAAGCCTTAAGCTTCTCTTCTCTTGTAAAAAGCTGAGTCACGGGGTGTCCGACAAAAAACTCCTCGGGAGAAGGATCGAACGTGAACACAGTCGCCTTTAATCCGTCTTTCTTTTTATCAAGAATCTTGGAAAGAAGCTCCTTGTGCCCCACATGTATGCCATCAAACTTTCCTATGGCAACCGCCGTCTTCTCGCGGATATTTAATTTATCAAGTTCAGTTATTATCTTCATTTTGACCTAATATCCGTTCTGATTATTTTTCAAAAAAGAATTTGTCTACGTTAAACATGGCTGTCTTTGCGTTGTATGAATAAATCCCAAAGAAAACATCGTCCTCTGAATACACTCTGAACTTATTTCCTTCAGCGAACATCTCTTCTTCAAATTCTTTGTCATTTACGCCCTCGGGATCTTCATTGACTATATTATTCCTTCTAAAGCTGTTTCCGTTCTCTAAAAGCGTTCTGACAGCGTTTTTAACGTGTAATTTATCAAGGTCCTTAAAAATATACTCGGGCGACTGAATTATCTCTGAAAGCGTCCCGTTATCCCTCATATCCTCAACCTGAGAAAGAGTTACCGCAGTATCCAGTAAAAAAGCTCCGACTCTCGTTCTTGTAAGATGCTGCATTGCCGCTCCGCATCCAAGCCTAAGTCCGATATCATGGCAAAGAGTCCTTATATACGTTCCCTTGCTGCACTTAACCTCTATTGTAAAAAGACCGTCCGATTCAATGTGTGAATCGTCAAGCACGGTTATTGCAGATATATGTACCTTTCTGGGCTTTCTCTCAACCTCAATGCCTTCTCTGGCAAGCTCATAAAGCTTTCTTCCGTCCTTTTTGATAGCGGAATACATCGGAGGGATCTGATCATAATCACCAACAAAGGCCTTTACCGCTTCATGCACCTGCTCTTTGGTAACTTTGACATCGGAAGTCTCTATGATATTTCCGGACATATCCTGAGTATCCGTAGTAACACCGAGCCTGCAAACAGCTATATATTCCTTGTCATGATCTGTAAGCATCTCGACAAGCTTGGTTCCCGTTCCGAGGCACACTACAAGAACGCCCACAGCATCGGGATCAAGAGTTCCCGTGTGACCGATCTTCTTTTGCTTAAGTATTCCCCTCAGTTTTGCGACCACATCATTCGACGTGAATCCGGGTTCTTTATAGATGTTTATAAGTCCGTTGTAAGTACTCTTCATATTCTCCCGCACTCTCAAAAAGGTACCCCTAAATGCAATCTTTATGGGTACCTTTTTCTTTTAATATAAAATATTTTCACTCTTCAAGCTGATGCTGAACATATTTCATTATATTGTTTATAACATCGTGATAAGTTCCGTTCACGCTACATCCTGCCGCTCTCTGATGACCGCCACCACCAAATATTCCGGCAACTTTTGCCACATCGACCGCTCCGTTGCTTCGAAGACTTACCTTGTACTCCAAAGGAGCCGTTTCATAGGCAAATATTGAACAATCAACTCCGATTGTAAGAAGCATCTGGCTTACTATACCGTCAAGATCACTCGATACAGCCCCGTAAAAATCCATTGTCTGCTTCGAGATGACCGATACGATACATCTTCCGTCAAGAATACGAATACTCTCCAAAAGAGCTCTTCCAAGTATCTGATTCTGAAGATAAGTCTTTTCGTAAAAAACATGATCGATAAGACTTCCAAAATCAAAGCCGTAAGCTATGAGCTTTGCCGCAATCTCCATTGTCTTCGGAGATGTGTTTGAATATTTGAACACTCCGGTATCAGTAACCATTCCGGTATATATTGCCTTGGCTATCTCAGTGTCGATGCGTTCTTTATCAAGAACATCGTAAACAAGCTCACACGCTGAACTAGCTGTAGGAACAACGTAATTTTCATCACCTGTTCCGGGATTGCTGACGTGATGATCTATATTTACCGTCTTTTTTGCAGCGTCAAAAAACTTTTCGGCATCGCCTGTACGCTCTTTTCCGCAATCAAGTGCAATAAACAGATCGTAACTTTCAACATCCGAAACAAAATCGTTGTTGATCTTATCGGAATCTTTGATAAATGTAAGCTCCTGAGGTATCTTTTCAAGAAAAACATCTACCCTGATATTCGGATAATTCTTTTTGAGGTAAAGATACATACTCATACATGACCCAACACAGTCTCCGTCAGGTCTCACATGTCCGCTGATTCCAACTGTACCGACATTAGTCAAATAACCATCAATCCTCATCAATATCCTCTCCGCGAGCAATCTTTGCTTCATTATCCTTTGCTGTTACTTCATCAATTCTCTTGGACATGTTGATCGCATACTCTATGGAGTCATCCATTATAAAGCGAAGTTCGGGGGTATATCTCATATTGAGCTCTTTTGCAAGAGTGCTTCTGATATATCCCGCTGCGCTCTTAAGTCCGGCTTCTGTTCTCTCCCTGTCCTCATCGTTGCCCATAACAGTGATCCAGACCTTACATGTCTTAAGGTCCGGAGCAACTTCAACATCCATTACGGATGTCATGGGACTGATTCTGGGGTCTTTGCTATATCTGATAGCCTCAGATATAACTTTCTGAACTTCTCCGTTTATTCTTTTATTTTTATTGCTGTTCTTCCTCATTTTATCCCTTTCGATCATCATAGGAAGTTCTGCTCTCGCTAACGCTCGCCAGAACAAAGTTCGATCACGAAAATCAAAGATTTTCTATCTCACTTTTAAGTTCTTGGTACTTCTACCATCTCATAAGCTTCTACTACGTCACCTTCGTGAATCTGATCAAAGCCGTCAAATACAAGACCGCACTCGAAGCCTTCCTTAACTTCCTTGACATCATCCTTGAATCTCTTGAGTGATGCAAGATCACCTTCGAAGATCTGCTCTCCTTCTCTGGAGATACGAACCTTGCAGTTCTTCTTGATGATACCGTCCTTAACGAAGGAACCTGCGATATTGCCGACCTTGGAAGCCTTGAATATCTGTCTTACCTCAGCATGACCTGTTACTCTCTCTTCGAAGATAGGAGCAAGCATACCCTTCATAGCAAATTCGATCTCTTCGATTGCCTGATAGATAACCTTATAAAGCTTAATCTCTACGCCTTCGTGCTCAGCCATACTCTTAGCTGTTGCATCGGGACGAACGTCAAATCCGATGATAATAGCGCTTGAAGCTGCAGCAAGTGTTACGTCAGATTCGTTAATCGCACCAACACCGCCGTGAATAACCTTAACAACTACTTCCTCGTTAGAAAGCTTAAGGAGACTCTGCTTAAGTGCCTCTACGCTGCCCTGAACGTCAGCCTTGATGATGATATTAAGTTCCTGAAGTCTGCCTTCCTCAATCTTAGAATACAGATCGTCAAGTGACATCTTAGCCTTAGTCTCTTCGATAAGGTCTTTCTTATGCTGCTGAAGGTATGTATTTGCATACTGCTTAGCCTGCTTGTCTGTCTCATGTCCAAGGAATACTTCTCCGGCGTTGGGAACATCGGAAAGACCGAGGATCTCAACGGGCTGTGAAGGAAGTGCCTCCTTGAGCTTGTTGCCCTTATCATCAACCATCGCTCTAACCTTACCTGAGCTTGCACCGGCTGAAATAAAGTCACCAACATGAAGTGTACCCTTCTGAACAAGTACGTTTGCAACAGGTCCACGTCCCTTATCAAGTCTAGCCTCAAGTACGAGACCTCTTGCTTCTCTGTCAGGATTAGCCTTGAGCTCGAGAATATCAGCTGTAAGAATGATAGTCTCAAGAAGTGTCTCAATACCTTCTCCTGACTTAGCTGATACAGGAACGAACTCTGTTGTTCCGCCCCAATCTGTAGAAATAAGGCCGTACTCAGTCATTTCCTGCTTAACCTTATCAATGTTTGCATTGGGCTTATCTATCTTATTTACTGCTACGATAATCTCAACTTCAGCTGCCTTGGCATGGTTAATAGCCTCAACAGTCTGAGGCATTACGCCGTCATCCGCAGCAACAACAAGTACTGCGATATCTGTTGATGTAGCACCTCTCATACGCATAGCTGTGAAAGCTTCATGACCGGGAGTATCAAGGAATGTGATCTTCTGATCATTTACAGATACGGTGTAAGCACCGATTCTCTGTGTGATACCGCCTGCCTCTCTGTCTGTAACGCTAGTCTTACGAATAGCATCAAGAAGTGAAGTTTTACCGTGGTCAACGTGACCCATTACGCAGACAACGGGAGGTCTCTTCTTAAGTGTCTCCTCAGCGTCCTCATCCTCTTTAAGAAGTTCCTCGATAATATCAACAGGAATCTCCTTCTCACAGATGATGTCATATTCGATAGCTATGTTCTCAGCCTCTTCATAAGTAAGCTCTGTATTAACGGTAGAAACCTGTCCTGCCATAAAGAGCTTCTTGATGATAACAGAAGGCTGCATCTTCATCTTCTCAGCAAGTTCCTTGATAGAAACCTTCTCAGGAATTGAGATAACCTTGATCTGCTCTTCAGGCTCTTCAACCTTCTTAATCTCAGGCTTGATGAATCTGCCGACTCTCTTACTTCTTGGCATCATCTCTTCCTGCTCGTAAGCAAGATCCTTCTTGTTTCTCTTATCCTTTTCCTGACCGATTCTTCTTCTCTCGTCGTCTCTGCGTCCGCCGCTTTCCTTCTGAGGTGCATCGGCAAATCCGCCTCTTGCTCCCTTATCAAACTTATTTCCGGCAAACTTATTGTCACCCTTGCCTCTGAACTTACCGTTCTGAGCATTGTTTCCGTTATTGTCTCTGCGAGGGCCGTTACCCTGAGGCATATTGCCGTTGTTACGAGGTCCGCCCTGTGCACCGTTTCTGTTCTGGAATGAATTTCTGTCTCCATTCTGACGAGGTGCTCTGTTATCTCTGTCGTTGCCGTTTCTGTTATCTCTTCTCTCGGCACCGTTTCTGTTATTCTGCTGTGCAGGAGCTGCAGTTCTCTCAGCAGGCTTTTCAACTCTGTCCTTTACGGGAGCCTTTGTCTGCTGCTTATTCTCTGTAACAGCCTCCTGAGGCTTAACTGCCTGTGTTTCCTTCTTAACAGGTGCTTCCTGCTTAGCAGGTGTGCTCTTCTGAACCGGAGTCTTGGAAATCTGGCTGTTTCCGTAGCTCTCGAGCTGAGAAGGTGCTGTTAAAGGCTTAATGGGACGATATGCATTCTGTGACTGAGCAAAAGTTCCTCTTCTGTTGTTCTGATTTCCGGAATTTCTGTTGTCACGTCTCTGGTTATTGTTCCCACCATTATTGTTATTCTGGTTCTGATAGCCGCCCATCTTGGAATTTCCGGCATTTGTAACCATTATGATCTTTTTCTTTTTCTTAGGTGCATCACCCTGATCCGAAGCAGCCTTTGCAGGTGCTTCTGTCTTAGCAGGCTTAGCTTCCTTATCGGCATTGGAGGACGCATCTTTTGCATTCTTTTTACCAAAATGCTTTCTTGCAATCTCTGCCTCACTGTCTTCTATCGAGCTGTTCGAACGCTTCGCCTCTATTCCCTTTTCCTGCAAAAAGCTAAGTAGCGCTTTTCCTTCGCACCCAAGCTCTGTTGCAAGTTCAGATATCTTAATTTTTGCCATTCACATTTCCTCCAACTAATCTTCTTGTAGTAAGTTCTTTAAAAGCGATTGCGCCAGCCCTTTGTCAGTGATGACAAGGCTTGTTCGAACTCCTTTACCAACTGCATGCCCGAGGCTCTCCATGTCTCCAAAAAAAGCAATAGGCACATTATAATAACTACATTTATCTTTAAATTGCTTCTTTGTGTTATCAGAAGCATCTTCACTCACTATCGCGACACATGCTTTGCCGCTGCGGATAGCCTCCAAAGCTGAAAACTCTCCGCTCTTTAATTTCCCGGCCCTAGCACTAAGGCCAAGCAAAGAATAAATCTTTTTACTATCCAATTTACTCTCCGAGCTCCTTATTCATCTGCTCAAGTATGTCTCCGGGAATCTGAGCTTTTAAAGATTTCTCAAGTCCCCTATTTTTGACTGCCTTTTTGAGACACTCGGCGCTGTTACATATATATGCGCCTCTGCCATTCGCTCTGCCTGTGGTATCAAGACATATTTCACCTTCGGGAGTCTTGATGACTCTTATCATGTCTTTCTTCTCGCGCATCTCTCCGCAGCCTACACACTTTCTTGTTGGAATTTTCTTCTGCATCTTATTCCTCTGCGTCAGTATCCTCTTCTACTTCGATCTCAGCGTCCTCGGCTTCTTCTACTTCCTGAACTTCGCTCTCTTCGTACTCATCCTCATCATAATCATCTTCATCATCAAGATTATCTTCCATACGGAATCCGGGAGCGTCCTTAGCCTGTGTTTCACTCTTGATATCGATCTTGTATCCTGTAAGTCTTGCAGCAAGTCTTGCGTTCTGACCTTCCTTACCGATTGCAAGTGAAAGCTGATAATCGGGAACAACTACCTTTGCGCTCTTCTCATCGGGATCGGCAAATACTGCAACGATCTTAGCGGGTGAAAGAGCATTCTGAATGAGGTTACCGGGATTCTCGTCCCAATTGATAACGTCAATCTTCTCACCATTGAGCTCATCTACGATAAGATTAACTCTTGCGCCGTTCACACCTACGCAAGCACCAACAGCATCAACGTTAGGGTTGTTTGAGAACACAGCAATCTTTGTACGGCTTCCTGCTTCTCTTGCGATGCTCTTGATCTCAACAGTTCCGTCCTGGATCTCAGCAACTTCCTGCTCGAAAAGTCTCTTTACGAGATCGGGATGTGTTCTTGACACAAGAATTCTGGGTCCCTTTGAACCATTCTTAACTTCAAGAACATAAAGTCTGATTCTTGATGTAGGTTTATAGAAACCTGATTTAGCCTCGCTCTCAACCTGCTCGTTCTCGTTAAGGATCGCATCGGCACGTCCGAGGTTAATGCTGATATTCTTTCCGACATATCTCTGGATAACACCGGTCACAATATCATGCTCTTTCTTGTAATACTCGTTATATATCGCGCCGCGCTCTTCTTCACGGATTTTCTGAAGAATTACGTTCTTGGCATTCTGAGTAGCGATACGCCCGAACTCTTTGGAATTGAGTGATACGTTGACAATGTCGCCGACTTTGCTCTTCTTGCTGATCTTCTTGGCATCGTCAAGTGAGATTTCAAGCATGGGATCCATTACATCGTCAGCAGTCTCAACAACTGTTTTCTCAGCATAGCACTTGAAATCACAGTTTTCTCTGTCAACTTCTACCCTGATGTTCTCAGCCTTTCCAAAGTTATTTTTGCAGGCTGTGACAAGAGAATTCTCAATTGCATCAAACAGAGAATCCTTGCTGATGTTCTTCTCCTTCTCTAAGAGGTCAAGGGCATCCATTAATTCTTTACTCATCGTAGTCTCCTTTTTTAGCCCGGATTAAAAATCCAGCGCAAGCTTAATTACTGAAATTTCTTTTCTCAAAAATGTTTCGTCGTTATCATTTATAGTTACGGTAACCGAAGTGCTGTCGTAGCTCTTAAGTGTACCGGCAAACTCTTTAACTCCGTCTATTGCTTTGTAGAGTTTAAGCTCAACATCCTTGCCGAGACTGTTTTCAAAATGTCTGTCCTTCTTAAGCTGCCTTCCAAGTCCCGGACTGCTGACTTCAAGTGTATATGCATCCTCAATGAAGTCGTCTTCGTCCAAAGCATCTGATAAAGCGCGATTTACATCAACGCAATCATTTATATTAACTCCCTCATCCTTGTCGATATATGCCCTGAGGTACCACTCGCCTGCCTCCTTGACATACTCAACATCGTAGATCCTGACGCCGCACTTTTCTGCAATGGGAGTAAGTAGCGCTTCAGTTTTTTTCTCAATATCTTCTTTTCTAGACATTCAATCTCCTTATTGTGTAAAAAATCCACAACATGCAAAAAGTGGACTCGCGAAAGTCCACTCCTAAAATCAACTACATTATAACTTGCGTTGCGCTGTTTGTAAACAGCCACTTCAAAGAAAAAATCAAGTCACAAAGGACTTGATCTCGGGTTGGGCTGTTAAAAACAGTCTTGCGTACCTCGTAGCGGAATCGAACCGCTGATTCTGCCGTGAGAGGGCAGCGTCTTAACCGCTTGACCAACGAGGCTTAGTAGCTTTGTATCAGCCGCTGTATCGCGGCGACTTGTTTATATTATCTCAAGAATTAGAATAATGCAAGTACTTTTTTTAAATTTTTCAAAAAATTTAAAAAAAGCAGCCGCCACTGCCCTTTTTGCGCTGTGTATATATGGAAAAAGCCGCATGGAATGCTCCCAGAAATCTCAAAGAAAGATTAGACATTCCAAAATGTCTTGATAATTTTCTGCTTATTTACTGAGTTCTGCAAGCAGCGTCTCATAATCCATATCGCCACACAGCTCTTTGTAATTATACTTGCTGTATTTTGTGGTTATTTTTTCAATTTCTTTTTCGGACATTTTCTTGTCAGTATTGTTATGATATTCGACAAAGCAATCATCTCCATCGGACGCAGCAAGTTCTTCTTCAGAGGGCTCTCCGTCACCGTCAAGATCTTTGAAATAGATATATTTTATATAATAATCCGTCGCAATCTCACCTTTATCGCGCTTTGACATAAATGAAGTGTAATGAACGTTATAATCGGAATCATCATTGATGAAAACATTTTTTCTTTCGGCATAGTAATATCCGGAATTAGCGCCTGCTCCATATGCCCAACCATCAATAAGCCTGTGAATATGGCCGTCTTCATATGCAAAAAGCGACACCCAATATCCGGGTCGTCCGATTACAAGTTCAGGAATATCGTCATCATCAGTATATACAAGATCAAACTTATAGCCGTCATCTGCCATATAATAGATCTTTGCCATTTGAGCATATACCTCTTTATAGTTGTTATACACTCCGTCTTCATTGTCACCAAGAAGATATTTTTTTGCTCCTGCTATTGTTAGATTGCCTTTTAGCTCAGGTACATTTTCTTCATCCAGCTCTGCAATTCCACAAAAACCATTTGATTCATAATCATATTCATGCAAAATAATCTTTTTTCCGCAATATGAATTACACAAAACAGCAATATCCTGATAGCCGTCTGCGTTAAAATCAAAAAAGCCTATATTGTCAATATTTACCGGATATTGTGCATCATCAGATGCTTTGACATAATACCGAAGGGTTGTAAGATGTTTCCCATCTTTTACGATTTCTAATTCCGTCTCTTCAGGATCAACATTATATGTATAAAAACGCAAAGGACTGTCAAACTGTGTCAAATTCGCATCGAATGTTTTGTCTTTGACGCAAAGATCGTCCCACTGAATCTCATTTGATATCATTACAAGTTCATCATTTTCCTTAGTGAATTTCAAAACTCTGTCGGCGTCTTTTCCATAATGATCATCTGTAGCCATCTTGAATCTGATAGTATATACGTTTCCTTCTTTTTCTCCTGAAACACAACTGCAGTATTTTCGTTCCTTCCAACATTCATTCATAAAATAATATGAATCATACTTCTCCAGATAGATCCAATGATTATAATCGTCCCCCCATGTATCCAGATCATCTTTATCGGGAGCATACTCATATCCTGCATGTTTCTTCGTGAAATTCATCATATCAGTCTTTCTAATAACTATAAAAGTGTCAATATCGTAAAGACAATCTTGATGTGTTGCCTCCAGATAGGCTTCTTTCTCGTCCTCACTTATATTTTCTACATTTATTCCTGCACCGTTTTGAAAAACATCTTCCCACTCAATATCCTTGGGGCTGTTAAATCCGTCTTCTAAAAAACCGCTATATTCACGAGTCCAGAACAACTGAGCAAATTCAGCCAGTTCTTCATTTGTCAAAGCGTTTTCCACAACCTCACTTTGGGCTTCGGATGCCGAATCAGCTTCAGATCCGCTTTCCACCGCGGCTGTAGACTGCGCATTCCCGTTCGGTGCCTTGGCACATCCTGCAAGCAGAAATGCCAGCGCAGCTAGCACAAATACTTTTTTCTTCATTGCTTGTCCTTTCGTTGCCCATTACCTAACCCAAAGCATATTATACATAGGCGCAGGCATTTGAACTGTGAAATGTTTGTGTAGTTTACGCCGTATCTGACATTTTCACTTTATGCCGCAAAAAGCCCGAAAATGCTTCCTTTCGACGTTGCTCAAAGAAGTCAGCATTTTCGAGCTTTTTTCTATCATTTCATCAGATCAAAGATACTGATCTGATTGGAGTCGGGAATATCGCCAAGGAGCCCCATGTCTGCCATCTTGTCGATAACTGCCTGAGGGCACTTGGTTCGCTGCTTAAAATCATCTTTTGAAAGGAACGGACCATCTTTTGCTGCTTCAACGATCTGATCTGCAGCTTTTTCACCCATTCCGTCTATACTGTTAAGCGCCGGCATGATCTTATCGCCGATAACCTGAAACTCTCTGGACTTAGCCTTGAAAATGTCGATGGGCAGGAATTCGATTCCTCTCTCGTACATCTCTTCTACAAGTCTCATATCGCCGTATTCTGCCTGCTGGGCATTGGTAAGCTCATCTTTTCTGTTGTTGTAATCGCGCATTATGCTGTGAAGATGGCTTTCACCCTGGCACATGTGCTCATAGTTAAACGCTTTTGCTCTTATACTGAACCACGCTGCATAAAATGCCTGCGGAACATAAACTTTAAAATACGCAATTCTCCAGGCCATCATAACGTAAGCCGCAGCATGAGCCTTGGGGAACATGTACTTGATCTTTTTACATGACCAGATGTACCAGTCCGGAACACCTGCTGCCACCATCGCCTCTTCCATCTCAGGCTTAAGTCCTTTTCCCTTACGAACAGACTCCATGGTCTTGAAAGAAAGAGACTTATCCATTCCCTTCTGGATCAGATAGATCATGATATCGTCACGACAGCAGATACAGGTATCGATGGTCGCCTTACCTTCCTGAATAAGTGTCTGCGCATTTCCAAGCCAAACGTCGGTACCGTGTGAAAGTCCCGAAATTCTTATAAGGTGGGACAACGATGTAGGTTTGGCGTCAATAACCATCTGCATGGCAAAGTCAGTACCAAACTCGGGAAGTCCAAGACATCCGAGCTTCGTTCCTCCGAGCTGATCCGGTGTAACTCCGAGTGCAGTCGTATTCATGAAAAGACTCATTACGTTTTTGTCATCCAAAGGAACAAGCTTGGGATCAAGTCCCGTGCAGTCCTGAAGGAATCTTATCATCGTCGGATCGTCGTGTCCCAGAATATCGAGCTTAAGAAGGTTGTGATCGATTGAGTGATAGTCGTAATGTGTAGTTATTGTTGCGGTTGTCATATCGTTCGCCGGGTGCTGAACGGGACAGAATGAGTTGATATCCTCTCCCACGGGAAGAACTATGATTCCTCCGGGGTGCTGGCCGGTTCCTCTTCTGATACCTGTACATCCCTGAACAATCCTGTTTATCTCGCACTTTCTCTTACTCGATCCGATGGCGTCATAATATTTCTTCACGAAACCATATGCCGTCTTATCTGCAAGAGACGCTATTGTTCCCGCTCTGAAAGTCTGTCCGTATCCAAAAATAACCTCGGTATACTTATGAGCCTTTGACTGATACTCACCCGAGAAGTTAAGGTCGATATCAGGCTCTTTATCTCCCTTGAATCCAAGGAATGTCTCGAAAGGAATATCAAATCCGTCCTTATTCATAAGCGCGCCGCACTTGGGACAACGCTTATCGGGCATATCACAACCCGAATTACCACCGTATTTAAGTACTTCTTCCGAGTCAAAATCGCTATATTTACACTTAGGGCACACATAATGCGGACTAAGTGAATTAACTTCCGTAATTCCTGACGTAAAGGCAACGAAAGAAGATCCGACAGATCCTCTCGAACCAACGAGGTATCCGTCTTCGTTCGACTTCCAAACGAGCTTCTGCGCAATGATATACATAACCGCGAAGCCGTTCTTTATAATTGAATTAAGCTCTCTTTCAAGACGCTCCTGAACTATCTCGGGAAGGTCGTCTCCGTATATCTCATGTGCCTTGTCGTAACAGATCTTGGTAAGGATCTCATCACTGTTTTCGATGACAGGCGCGCACTTATCAGGTCTAACCGGCGATATGCTGTCACACATATCAAGGATCATTCTGGTGTTGTCTATTACGATCTCTTTTGCCTTATCTCCGCCCAGATAATCGAACTCAGACATCATCTCATCTGTTGTCCTCAGGAAAAGAGGTGATTCTTCCTCATCATTCATTCCCTTTCCGGCCATGATGATCGTTCTGTAGATCTCATCCTCGGGATTCAAGAAATGCGCATCACAAGTAGCGACAACAGGTTTATTAAACTGCTCGCCGAGCCTTACTATCTCTTTATTGATATTCTTGATGTCATCCTCGCTGTTTATATCTTCGTAACGCTCGGAATCGATCATGAAACGGTTATTTGCAATAGGTTGGATCTCAAGATAGTCGTAGAAATCTACGATTCTTGCTATCTCTTCCGGAGGTCTTCCCTCAACAACAGCGCCGTAAAGTTCACCTGCGCAGCAGGCACTTCCGACGATCAATCCTTCTCTGTGCTTTATAAGTTCGCTCTTTGGAACAAGCGGAAATCTTCTGAAATAATCAACGTGCGATTCACTTACAAGTGTGTAAAGATTTACTCTTCCAAGCGTGTTCTTTGCAAGGATGATGCAGTGATTCGGGCGAAGATGCCTTATCATCTCCTTGGTGGGCTTTCCGAGAACGTTTACATCCGTAAGTGTCTCTGCCTTCTGCTCTTTTAGCATGGGTACGAATTTATTGAATATAAGCGCCGTACATTCGGCATCGTCAACCGCTCTGTGATGGTGTTCAAGAACAACTCCCAATGTCTTTGCGACTGCATCAAGCGTATGCTTTGCCTGAAGCGGGAAAAAGTATCTTGAAAGCCACAGAGTATCAACTGTTGTATAATCGGCATCTATGCCAAGTTCTTTGCAATTCTGGTTGATGAAACTGATATCAAATCCGACATTATGTCCGACCAGAACGGCATCCTTACAAAACTCCACAAATCTGGGGATTATAACTTCCCTTGTGGGTGCATCGATAACCATGTCATCGGTGATACTTGTAAGTTTTGTTATTCTGTACGGGATCGGAACCTCAGGGTTGATAAACTCAGAGAATCTCTCCAGTATCTCCCCGTTTCTAACCTTAACGGCACCGATCTCGATTATCTTATTCTTAATAGGCGAAAAACCTGTCGTCTCAATATCAAATACAACAAAGGTCGTATCCTCGATGGGCTGTCCCTTGTCATTTACAACTATCTCTTTGAGGTCGTCGACAACATAAGCCTCAACACCCAGTATCAGCTTAAAGAAATCCTGCCTCTCTATAGGAGGCTCTCCTGCTTCTTTTCTTCTCTTTTTCTCAGCGGAATAAAGATCTTCCCATACGTGGTTCGCATCGGTAAGCGCCTGAACAACGCCGTGGTCCGTAATGGCAATACCTGGCATGCCCCACTTGTAAGCCTGCTTGACGATATCTTTAACCTCGGAAACACCATCCATATCGCTCATCTTGGTATGGCAGTGGAGCTCAACTCGCTTTACATCAGCTCTGTCAACACGCTTGGTTGTAAAGTCAGGAATCTTCTTAACCCCCGCAACAGACTGAATCGAAAGCTCGTGATCGAACTTATCGACAGCCGCAATTCCCTTTAGCTTAACGAAAGCTCCCATCTTGATATCCTTGGTTATCTCGGGAACATCCTCGGTTCTAACAAACATTTTTACAGTAATTGAATCCGTAAAATCCGTTATATCAAAGATAAGGATACTCTTCTCGTTTCTGATATCTCTCTTATCAAAGAGAATAACTTTTCCGTGTACGCAAACTTCTCCCAGTTCTCCTACAAGATCTGAGAGTTTCATTGTCTCATCGTCGAAGTCTCTTCCAAAAATAACATCAGGATTATCCGACCTCTTGAAGCTTCCACCAAAGTCTCTTTTTCCGCTCCATTTGCCCTTTGAAAATCCACCTTCTTTTCCGGCAGGCTTTCCTGCGGGCTTTTCTGCTGCCGCCTTCTTTGCTGAAGCTGCTGCCTCTTTTGCAGCCGCCTCTTCTTCCTTCTGCTTTTTCTTCTCTTCGGATCTCTGTTCTACATCCTCGAGCTTTTTAGCCATCTTCGCAGACTCAGCAGAATAATCGGGTTCCTCTGTATTCTTTTCAACCTCAATAAATTCGGGAGTTATAGCCGCACTAAGACCGCACCTCTCATTGATGATCTTCGAAAGAACTCTCACAAGATCGGGTGCCTTTTTCTGACCGACAACACTGTCCTCAAGCTGAATAACAATATTGCCGTCCTCAGGATAAAGAAATTGCGCAGAACGAAAAAGACTATACTCCATATGGTCATAGTCCTTTAGTTCAAGCTCAATGCTCTCTTTGTAAATATCAATAAGATTCTTGGGCGTATACTGTGCTGAGAGAGAAAACTTCTCGTAAATCTTGACCGTAAGATCCTGACTTCCGAAAAACTGCTTCTTTATCCCCGTCTCAGCCTTAATAATATCCGCCTTATCTATAAGATTTTTGCTTGATATATATACTCTTATAAAATCCTGCTTTCTTGTTGTCGAGACCTTCTCAACCACGGTCTGTTCCATGATCTCTTTGGTCTTGGCATCAAGCTTAAGCGTAGGAAAAACCTCAAAAAAACTTTTTGACATCTACCTTCCCTTTACTTCCAGTTATCAAGTTCTTCCTTCAAAACATCAAGAAGCTGATCTTCTTTAACTTTCTTTATTATCTCGCCTTTTTTAATAAGGAGTCCTTCACCTATACCGCCGGCAATTCCTATATCTGCTTCTTTTGCTTCACCGGGACCGTTAACGGGACATCCCATGACAGCAACCTTGATATTGAGATCCGGATAGTTTTGTACAAGTGTCTCTGTCTTATTTGCAAGTGAAATAAGATCTATCTTGGTTCTTCCACATGTAGGACATGAAATAACTTCTATTCCGCCCTCTCTTATGCCCAAAGTTCTAAGTATTGCCTTTGCAGACTTGATCTCTTCGACAGGGTTACCCGAAAGAGATACTCTTATCGTGTCACCTATGCCCTGATTAAGGATTATTCCAAGTCCCACAGATGACTTGATATTACCGCCCCAAAGAGTTCCTGCTTCCGTGATTCCAACGTGAAGAGGATATCTGCATCTCTCTGCAAGAAGCTCGTGTGCCTTTACACAGAGCATAACATTTGATGATTTGATACTTACAACCATGTTGTCGTATCCAAGATTTTCAATTATTCCGATCTTGTCGAGAGCACTCTCAACAAGTCCCTCTGCTGTTACACCGTTATATTTTTCTACAAGTTCTTTTTCCAAAGAGCCGCTGTTTACGCCGACTCTTATCGGAATGTTTCTCTCTTTTGCACATGAAACAACAGCAGCGATACGGTCTTTAGAGCCGATGTTTCCGGGATTTATCCTGATCTTGTCAGCGCCGTTTTCCATTGCGGCTATAGCCATCTTGTAATCAAAATGAATATCTGCAACAAGAGGAATACTTATCTGCTTCTTGATCTCTTTTACCGCCTCGGCAGCTTCCTGTGTAGGAACCGTGCATCTGATGATATCGCATCCGGCAGCTTCAAGTTCGTGAATCTGAGCAACTGTAGCTTTTACATCCTCTGTTCTTGTATTTGTCATCGACTGAATGAGAATAGGGTTGCCTCCGCCTATCACTCTGTCGCCTATCTTTATTACTTTGGTATTGTCTCTGTATGCCATAACAACTCTCCTAAAAATCAATCATCATCTTGTAAACTTGGTTATATCGTTAAATAACACAAATACCATAAGCGCTATGAGAAGTATCATTCCCACCATGTGCACGATGCCTTCTTTTTCAGGCGGTACAGGCTTTCCGAATATAACTTCTATAAACTGGAATACCAGTCTTCCTCCATCAAGCGCAGGGAAAGGAAGAAGGTTCATGATTCCTAAGTTTACAGAGAGCAAAACCGTGAGCTGTAACATTGTAAGAACAACCGCGGAAATACCGTAAGGCTTTACTTCCTCGTAGGTGTCGTCCACAATCTTCACCATTCCGACAGGTCCCGTGACATCATCTTTGGAAAGCTTACCCTTGATCAATAAAGCAAGGCTTCTGTATGTCATCTTAATATTCGCTCTTACCGAATACCATGCATATTTAAGAGACTGCGGGCCTTTGACTTCCTTGAAATCATTAAGATAAATGCCCATATAATAGCGTTTATCCTCATCGCTGTACTTTGGTGTAAGCACAGTCTCCTTCTTTTCACCGTTTCTGTCATAAACGATATCCATAGGTGACCCTTCAGCAAACTGGGAAATGATCATTACTTCCGATGACGTGTAAACCTTCTCGCCGTCAATGCTCAGGATAGTGTCACCCTCAACCAATCCTGCTTCATGTGCGGCAGAATCGTCGGTAAGTTTACTTATCGTAGGGAAATCCCAAGGTGAAAACCACACGATAATAACAGCCAAAATATAAGCTATTATAAAGTTTGCAAGCGGTCCACCGAACAATGTTGCAATTCTGCGCCAAACAGGTGCATGTAAAAAGGAATGCTCATCATATCCTTCTCTTTCTTCTTCAATGGGATCCATTCCGTCAAATACGCATGCTCCTCCCACAGGAAAAAGCTTTATGCTGTAGAGAGTTTCTCCCTTTTGTTTCTTCCATATTGTCGGTCCCATTCCCACAAAGAACTCATTTACACGAATTCCGCCGGACTTTGCGATTATAAAGTGTCCGAACTCGTGGGATGTAACCAAAACTCCGAATATTATAAAAAATATCAATATACTGGCTATCATTATTTATCCTCAAATTCCATATTTCGTACCAAGGAAGTCGTATGTCTCCTTCTCGGCATCAAGTATTGCAGCCACATCAGGATTCTCGATCTTATTGTGATGTGTCATAGCTTCTTCTATCATATCGTATATCTCAAGGTATCTTATGTCACCTTTCAAAAATCTGCGAACAGCCATCTCGTTAGCCGCATTAAATACAGTAGGCATGCTGCCTCCCGCATACGCAGAATCAAACGCAAGTTTAAGTCCCCTGAATGTATCAGTATCAGGCTTTTCAAAAGTAAGACTTCCAAGCTCAAAGAGATTCAGTCTCTTTTCAGCCATAGGACGTCTGTCCGGGTAAAAGAGTGCATACTGGATCGGGAGTTTCATATCCGGCACTCCGAGTTGCGCAATAACAGCACCGTCTACATACTGAACAGCACTGTGAACTATGCTCTGGGGATGAACCAGAACTTCAATATTATCAAGACTCACGTCAAAGAGCCATCTTGCTTCCATAACTTCAAGTCCCTTATTTACAAGAGACGATGAATCTATAGTTACCTTAGGTCCCATATCCCAGTTTGGGTGCTTTAAAGCATCTGCGGCAGTCATTGCTGCAAGTTCTTCTCTCTTCTTTCCTCTGAAAGGTCCGCCACTTGCTGTAAGAAGAATCTTCTCTATCTTGTCCTTAGGCTGTCCGACAAGAGACTGGAAAATCGCGCTGTGCTCACTGTCAACGGGAAGAATCTGAACGTTCTTCTCCTTTGCAAGAGGCATGATGATGTGTCCTGCGCAGACCAAAGTCTCCTTATTGGCAAGAGCTATGTCTTTTCCGGACTCAATTGCCTTGATAGTAGGTCTTATTCCTATCATTCCAACAACTGCCGTAAGAACAGTATCTGCTTCAGGAACGGAAACCATCTCGAGAAGTCCGTCCATTCCAGACATTACTTTGATTCCGGTATCTGCGATCTTTTCAGCAAGCTCTTTTGCCGCGTCAGGATCAAACATGCAGACATACTTGGGGTTAAATTCCCTTACCTGCTTCTCTACTTCGCTTACTCTCTTATTTGCTGCAAGTCCGATAACCTTGAGCTCATCCTTATTATTTCTTACAACGTCAAGAGTCTGTGTTCCAATGGATCCTGTCGATCCAAGTAATACTATACTACGCATTTTTTCTCCTAATAATCAAAAAATCTAAACATAGAACAAAGAGCCGCCCTGACTTACGCGACTCTCTGATGTCTTACTATTTAACAAGCGGCACCAATACTGCTGCCAAAAAATATACGCACGGTATCACAAATATTACGCTGTCAAAACGATCCATAATACCGCCATGTCCCGGAATAACATTTCCGTAATCCTTGATATCGTGATCTCTCTTTATTCCGGACGCAAGAAGGTCACCCAGCTGTCCAATAATACTTCCCACAAAAGTAATGATGATCATAACAAAGAGGAAGTCTATATTATACATCTTTCTGGCATAAAGCACATAGCCGATAATAAATCCGACAATAACCGAACCAATTACGCCTCCGATTGCTCCTTCCACCGTCTTCTTGGGTGAAAGAACCGGCGCAAGCTTATGCTTACCAAATGCTCTCCCCGTGAAATATGCACATGTATCACATACCCATGCAATAAAAGGTACCCAGGCAAAAATCCATCCGTAATCGGGACGAATCCTTAAAAGATATACAAAAGACATATTTACAGGCGCATAAACAAAGCAAAAGAAAGCTGACATTGCCTTTGTTGATGTAAACCTTGGGAATGTCAAAACATAACATGCCATTATAAGGAAAAAGGCAAACATCAAAGAAAAAATGTAATATCTGTAATCTTTTATCAATATCATTTGAAGATAATGAACAACTATTGATATATATCCGCATATCTCAAGCGGATTATATTTTGGTCCGCAGCCATGGACTCCGGTAGCTTTTGTAAGTTCGTTATAACTGACAAGTGAAACAGCAAACAGAACACCTGCCAGCAAATATCCCCCCGAAATTAGAACCGCTGCAAGCACGATGGCTATCACGATTCCGCTAATCACTCTCGTTTTCAATACACTAACCCCGCCTATTCATTCAATTTCATTGAGATCTAAGTACGAATATTATACCTGATCCTGCTTGAGACCTCCGAATTTACGGTTTCTGTTTCCATATGCTTCTACTGCCTTTTCAAGCTCTGCCTTGTTAAAATCAGGCCATGCCACAGGAGTAAAATAAAACTCCGTGTAAGCGAGCTGCCACAATAAAAAGTTTGATACTCTCTGCTCATTGCAGGTTCTGATCAAAAGATCGGGATCCGGCAAATAGTCCGTATCAAGATTGGAAGCTATCATCTCTTCTGTAATCTCAGAGGGGTCAAGTTCTCCCTTTTTTACCTTATCTGCAAGTTTGACAAAGGATCTTCTGATCTCATCTCTGCTTCCGTAATTGATAGCAATTGTAAATGTAAGACCGGTGTTTTCTGCAGTTGCGTTCTCAAGATTCTCAATTGCCTCGATGATATCTTTTGCAAGAAGGCTTCTGTCGCCGATAACACGACATCTCACATTGTTTTTCATTGACTTCTTTATACTTGTCTTAAGGTAATTACGAAGGAGCATCATGAGGGCAGAAACCTCTGCCTCAGGACGACTCCAGTTTTCTGTTGAAAAAGCATAAACCGTAAGATACTTTATGCCCATATCCTTGGCATCATACAAAATATCCTCAACGGCCTTTGCTCCCTGCAAATGTCCGGCATTTCTGGGAAGCCCCTTTGCCTTTGCCCATCTTCCGTTTCCGTCCAGAATTATCGCAACATGTGCAGGTATATTTCTAATTTCTTCCATAAAAATTTCCCATTAACCCGAAATCAAACTGTCATGATTTCTTTGTTCTTATCTTCTACAGCAGCATCAATATCTTTGATGAACTTATCTGTTACTTTCTGAAGCTCATCGTTAAGATCGTTGATCTCATCCTCAGATACATCTGAACCCTTAAGCTTCTTAAGAGCATCGTTGCCGTCACGTCTTACGTTTCTAACTGCAACCTTAGCATCTTCACCCTTCTTGCGGATATCCTTTGCAAGCTGTTTTCTTCTCTCCTCTGTAAGCTCAGGGAAAACAAGTCTGATAACAGCACCGTCATTGCTGGGTGTGATACCTAGATCTGATGTCATGATAGCTTTCTCGATATCCTTAATAAGTGTCTTATCCCAAGGCGCGATCTGAATGATACGTGCTTCGGGAACAGATACGTTACCAACCTGCTGAAGAGGTGTGGGTGTTCCGTAATAATCAACCTTTATCTTATCAAGCACATGGGGATTGGCTCTTCCTGCACGGATTGAAGCCAGCTCCTCCTTGAGAAAATCATAAGACTTCTGCATCTTATCGCTGTATTCTTTAATTTTTTCGTTCATAATATGCCTCCATTAAATCAGTAAACAAGCTTCTCCGGGCTCATCAAACAGTAACAGTTGTACCGTTAAAATTGCCGTTGGCGGCGTTTACAATACTTTTTTCCTCCTGAAGAGCAAATACTCTCATAGGAACTTTGTTGTCTCTTACCATTATTGAAGCTGTCATATCAACAACCTGCAAGTTCTTGGCAATAACCTCATCGATAGAAATCTCGGTATATCTCTTTGCATCCGGATTCTTGGCGGGATCGCTGTCGTATACACCGTCAATAGCCTTTGCAAGCAATATGCAATCAGCTTCTACCTCTATTGCACGCAGTGCAACACCTGTGTCTGTCGAGAAGTAAGGATGTCCCGTACCTCCGGCAAAAAATACCACCATTCCCTTTGCGAAGTACTTGTTTGCTCTGTCTTTGGAAAAGAGCTTAGTAAATGATCCACATTCAAAAGGAGTCAGTATATTTGTCATCATTCCTTCGCTTCTGAAGATCTCAGAAACATAGATGCAGTTCATTATGGTTGCAAGCATACCTATCTGATCCGCTTTTACACGGTCGATATTTTCGCTGGTTCTTCCTCTCCAGAAATTACCGCCACCGATAACGATTCCAACCTCGGTGCCTTTCTCGGTAAGTTCTTTAACCTGAAGGGCAACCTTTCTGACAGTTTCTTCGTCGAATCCTGTCTTCTTGTCACCTGCGAGTGCTTCACCACTAAGTTTTAATAATATTCTCATAATCTCTCCATATGCCTTTATTACTTATCTGTTCTTAAGTCCCTCGAAGAACTCTGAAGGATTAACATCAGCATATGCCTGTGAGCACATACCCTCAATAACAGCTCCGTTATTGATCTGTACTGACTGAGACTTGATGTTACCCATAACAATGGCTGTTGTATCAAGCACAACAGGTCCGTGTACGTCGATGTCACCCTTAACAGCTCCTGCGATAACCGCACTTGAACCGAAAATATTTCCTACGATAACTGTGCTCTGTCCAACCTTTACGCTGCCTTTACTCTTAACTTCACCTGTAATTCTTGCTGACTCAGCATAGATCTCAGCTGCGTCTGAATCACCTGTGATCTCACCTGTAACGTTGAGCTTTCCAAGACATTTAACGTTACCGTTGATCTTTCCTACAAGATCAAGAGATCCCGTTGTCTGCAAATCTCCTGTAAGTATCATCCCTTCTGTAATGCTGGCTGTTTCATCTGTAGGTGTCTGCTGATCAAATTCCATAGTTTCTTCTCCCCCGTTATTAGTATTTTTATCTGTAGCATTGCTCTCTGCAATGTACTCATCGATATTAGAATTATTGATAGCCTCAAGTGCGCTCATCGGCTCACCCTCTTTTACCTCTGACATTGTCTGTGCCTCGATAAGCTGTTCGAGAGCTCTCTCCTCACTTATCGTCTCAGCCTGTTCTTCAGAAGCCCCTTCATTAGAATTTTCTTTATCGGAAGTTTCCACTTCAGAATTTTCTTCCTCCGCTACTGTTTCCGTTTCCTCAGAATTATCAAGAGTCTGCTCCGACTCTTCAGATAAACTCTCTTCCTCGTTCACCACATCATCAAGCTTGATTTCATCAAGACGATCAAGCATACTGTCAAGATCTACGTCCTCAGGTCTTACAGTTCCCCCATCAACACTTTCCTTATCAAGAACCCTTGTCTCATCCCCCTTATCGTCAGGCATGAGCGTGTTAACTGCTTGGGATAAATCGCTCTTTAGCTCAGAAAAAAATCCCATTGTTTCTCCTCCGTTCACTTTTTCTTGTTAATACTTTTATTTGATATGTTGAACCGGTAACGTATTATCTGTTATCGGAACTATCACGGTATCATCCATCGCCTTAATATCCTTTATGATATCCGGCAATGCGTCAACGGTACTTCTTTTGTCTGCAGCGTCATGCATTAAGACTACGCAGTGTTTGAATTTTGGGACATTATCTACTATATTAGCATAAATCGACTCTTTGGTGTTGCCCGCTTTGTCATCTTTCGCGGAAATATTCCAGTCATAGAAAGAAGCATCGGTACTTTCCAAAAAGTTCTCAAGCTCCTTGATGTCAACCTTGCTGACAGCGTTGGAACTTCCTCCGGGAAATCTGTAATACTTTGCCCAGACGCCCGTGGTCTCGTACAGAAATATTCTAAGTTTATCAAAGTCCTCTTTAAAAGAATCAAGGGATGCGTAAATGTCACTGTACTTGTGGCTGTAAGAATGCATACCCAGCGTATGCCCTTCGTCAACTATCCTCTTATAGGCATTGATATACTTGGCATCGGGCTTACCGCACACAAAGAAAGTAGCCTTTACGTCATTTTCTTTTAAAATATCCAATATCTCTTCGGTATAAATACTTGGACCGTCATCAAAGGTTAGATATACATATCTTGTGCCTTCGATGTCTTCGGGATTAAGAGCTCCGCTTGTCTCCACATCGGCATAGTCCTGCTCGAAACCTCCGGTCTCGGCGTCAGGTCCGTCATCCGTATTTAAATCCGGCTGCACGGCAGAGAGAATTGAAAGTTCGCTTCCATACCTCTGTCTATACCACTCAAGATCCGCAGTGCTCTGTTTATACTTGGCATTTAACCTGTCATACCTAACGGAAAGAATAACACAGATACACGTGGGAATCAGACACGCCGCTACAACGGTTATCACAATCCCCCTGCGAAGACGTTTTATCTTTTTACTATATACTTTCTTCTTACGACTCCTATCCAACATCCGTGTGTCTCTTTCATACCGTAAATGTATAACCAGTGAATAGTATAGCATATAAACGCCGCCGCAAAAAGTAAAAAAGAGCCACAATGTGACTCTTTTTTGTTTCATTAAAAATTGCAACGCCGCAATATTTTTACATTTTTACAAATTCTTCCGCAATAGCGTCAAGGAACTCTTCGCTTCCAAGCTTTACAGGATTGGGAAGTGATGTGATAAGTGCAAGATCGCCTGTCATGCGGCCTGACTCGATAACGGAAAGTGTAGCCTTCTCCATCTTGTCTGCCCAGGTCATGAGCTCTGAAATTCCGTCAAGCTCTCCTCTCTTACGAAGAGCACCTGTCCATGCAAAGATTGTAGCAACAGGGTTTGTTGATGTAGGCTCACCCTTTAAGTACTTGTAGTAGTGTCTCTGTACTGTTCCGTGAGCAGCCTCGTACTCATAAACACCTGTAGGTGATACAAGAACAGAAGTCATCATAGCGAGTGAACCAAATGCAGATGAAACCATGTCACTCATAACGTCTCCGTCGTAGTTCTTGCATGCCCAGATGAATCCGCCCTTTGACTTCATAACACGGGCAACGGCATCATCGATAAGTGTGTAGAAATATGTGATTCCGACTTTCTCAAATTCAGCCTTGAACTCATTTTCAAATATCTCATCGAAGATCTCTCTGAATCTTCTGTCATATGTCTTACTGATAGTATCCTTTGTTCCAAGCCAGAGCTCCTTTTTCTCAGCAAGTGCGTACTTGAAGCAGGCTCTTGCGAAACTTCTGATAGAAGCATCCTTATTGTGGATACCCTGAATGATTCCGGGTTCGTTGAACTCGTGGATTGTCTCTCTGATCTCTTTTCCGTCGGCACCTGTAAATACAAGCTCAGCCTTACCTGCACCGGGAACTCTGATCTCAACATTCTTGTAAACATCGCCGTATGCATGTCTTGCAAGTGTGATAGGCTGCTCCCATGTTCTTACATTGGGCTCGATTCCCTTTACCATGATAGGTGTACGGAAAACTGTTCCATCGAGGATAGCTCTGATAGTTCCGTTAGGGCTCTTCCACATCTTCTTGAGCTTATACTCAGTCATTCTCTCATTATTGGGTGTTATGGTAGCACACTTAACGGCAACACCGTATTTAAGTGTAGCATTTGCACTGTCTACAGTTACCTGATCGTCAGTCTCATCTCTATATTCAAGTCCAAGATCGTAGTATTCGCTCTTAAGATCGATAAATGGAAGAATAAGTTTTTCCTTAATCATCTTCCACAAAACTCTTGTCATCTCGTCGCCGTCCATCTCAACGATGGGGGTAGTCATCTGAATCTTTGCCATATTCGCCTTTCCTTTCAATCAATTTAATTATTCAAACATTTCAAAAAGTCCCTTGTCCACCATATTTTCATATGCGTTGATCATATGCTGGTTTGCAAGTTCCTCTGCTTTATCAGGATTGTTCTCCTTGATGGCTTCCATTATGTATTTGTGCTCAACATTGGAAACCGCACCTCTGCTGCTTGAAAGAGTCTTCTGTCTGACTCTCCATACATACTGGTGATAATCCTTAAGAAGATGCTCAAGCATCTTTGAATTGCATGCTTCATATAAAATATTGTGGAAACGGTTATCAAGTTCAGCCATCTGCTCCATATGACCTCTTGCCGCATGGAACTCGGCAAGGTATATGTTCTCTTCCATTTCCTCAAGCTGCTCTTTTGTGATATTCTCACAAGCCCATCTGGCGCAAAGTCCCTCGAGCTTGGATCTTATCATATAGATATCTTCTATGTCCTTGACTTTTATTCCCGTAACATAAGCGCCCCTGTTGGGAATTATCTGAATAAGTCCCTCAAGTTCAAGCTGTCTGAAAGCCTCTCTTACGGGAGTTCTGCTTACGCCAAGTTCCTGACCGATGGCAACTTCCTTAAGTTCCTCGTGGTCCTTGTATTTTCCATTCAGAATATCCTCACGGATTCTGTGAAATACTCTGCCTCTCAGGGAATATTTGTCCGTAACTTCATGTTTTAAGTCTTGATTTTCCATAGTTTCCCTCATTATTTGGAGATTTCGGTAATCTCTCCGTCTTTGATAACAACGCCAAGTTCTGCGCTAACCTTACCAATTTCTCTTACGAGCTCTTCATCTGTCATGACTGTAACTCTTCCTCCGGCATACTCGCTGTCAACCCACTCTTTTATCTTGGTAACGATAGGTGATGCCTTGGAAAGTGCATGTTCTTCCTTGAGCTTGTAATGTATATTGATCCAATGGGCAATGCCCGCAAGACCCGATGTATTGGAAACTGCACTCACCGGCGGTCTGTTAAGGAACTTATCTGTATCGAAGATATTGTAGATCTCCTCATTCTTCAAAAGACCGTCTGCGTGAATTCCCGCTCTTGTAACGTTGAAATTCTTTCCTACAAAAGGTGTGTTTGCAGGAACGGTAAATCCGATCTCTTTTTCATAATACTCAGCAAGTTCAGTGATAACCTGAGTATTCATGCCATTGAGCGTACCCTTGAGCTGGGCATACTCAAATACCATAGCTTCAAGAGGCGTATTACCTGTTCTCTCACCGATTCCGAAAAGAGAAGTATTAACGGATGAACATCCGTAAAGCCAAGCTGTTGTTGAATTGGTAACAGCTTTATAAAAATCATTGTGTCCGTGCCACTCGATAAGTTCGCAGGGAACTCCGGCATTTGTGTTGATGGCATAGATGATTCCCTGTACACTTCTGGGAATAACCGCACCTGAGAAGTTAACTCCGTATCCCATTGTGTCGCATGCACGGATCTTAACAGGGATTCCGTACTCATCCTTGAGCTTCATAAGCTCTACACAGAAGGGAACTACAAATCCGTAGATATCCGCTCTTGTAATATCTTCAAGATGGCATCTCGGGCTGATTCCCGCCTCAAGACAAGATCTTACGATACTGAGATAGTGATCAAGTGCCTGGCTCCTTGTCATCTTAAGCTTCAGGAAAATATGATAATCGGAACAAGATACGAGAATACCCGTCTCCTTCATTCCAATCTCTTTTACAAGCTTAAAGTCATCTTCGCTCGCCCTTATCCAGCTTGTGACCTCAGGGAACTTATAGCCTCTCTCCATACACTTATAGGCCGCATCGCGGTCGCTCTTACTGTATAAAAAGAACTCACTCTGCCTGATCATTCCATTTGGGCCGCCAAGCTCATGAAGCTTGTCATATATGGTAACGATCTGCTCTGTTGTATAAGGCGCTCTGGACTGCTGCCCGTCACGGAATGTAGTATCTGTTATCCATATATCCTTTGGCATATTATGAGGAACAATCCTGTCATTAAAAGGGATCTTCGGAATCTCCTCATATGGAAACATATTTCTGA
>JAFZQT010000128.1 GCA_017620235.1 Butyrivibrio sp.
CCGGCCTTTCCAGGCACAAACGAACAGGCTATATAATCGCATAATGTAAGAGTAAATTCCACATAAAATGAAGTGGAATTAGGCGTAAGACTAAATTCTACTATAACCCCTTTGAAGTGGAATTTAATTTTTCACTTCAGGGATATGTATATGTGACAACCCGCCGCTTTAAAAATCCCTATATCTATGGTATCATTTTGCCTAGTAATTAACTGAAAAATACTTATGTTGGGGAGGCATTGATGGCAAGCGTAAGTCTTAAAACTATTATTGATAAAATGAAGCTCACAAACCTGACACCGGAGCTTGATATCAAGAAAATCCGCATTATTCAGCCTGATATTAACAGGCCGGCGTTGCAGCTTGCAGGGTACTATGAACACTTCGAGGCGACCAGATTACAGGTCATCGGTTTCGTAGAATATACATACATGGAATCTTTTTCAGATAAGGAAAAAGAAAAAATGTACAGAGAACTTCTTTCCTTTGATATACCCGGAGTTGTTTTCTGTAGAGATCTGGCTCCCGATCCGGTCTTTTTGAAAATTGCCGTTGAGGAGAAAGTTCCGGTTCTCATGACAAAGAAGTCCACCTCTGTTTTCATGGCGGAGATCATCAGGTGGCTCAATGTTAAACTTGCTCCGTGCATCACTATTCACGGCGTACTTGTCGATGTTTACGGCGTAGGCGTTCTGATCACGGGTGAGAGCGGAATCGGTAAATCCGAGACAGCTATCGAGCTTATAAAAAGAGGACATCGTCTCGTATCGGATGATGCGGTTGAACTTAGGCGTGTAAGTGAAGAGACTCTTATAGGAACATCTCCTGACACAACAAGACATTTCATCGAGATGAGAGGTGTCGGAATCATAGATGTTAAGACCCTTTACGGTGTGTCGAGCGTAAGAGAGACACAGACGATCGACCTTGTTATTAAACTTGAAGAGTGGGATAAGGACAGAGAGTACGACAGATTCGGACTTGAGGAAGAGTACACAGAGTATCTTGGAAACAAGATAGTTTGCCATAGAATTCCTATCAGACCCGGTCGAAATCTTGCAGTTATCTGCGAGTCGGCAGCAGTTAACCACAGACAGAAACAGATGGGATACAATGCTGCGCAGGAGCTCTACAACAGAGTTCAGAATAAGCTCGCAATGAAGAGATTGGAAGAGGATGACGAGTAATAATATAGAAGGAGAATAATAGAGGTAATGGGAAAATATGTATTTGGCGTGGATATCGGAGGAACAACGGCTAAGATCGGACTTCTCACACAGGAAGGTGAGAAAGTTGAGCTCTGGGAGATACCTACCAGAAAAGAAAACAACGGAAGCTGCATTTTAAGTGATGTTGCTGAGTCAGTAAAGGCAAAGATTGCTGAGAAAAATATAGCAGCCGATGATGTTTTGGGAATCGGACTCGGAGTTCCGGGCGCTGTAGACGCAGATGGCATGTGTCTTCAGGCAGTTAACCTTGGTTGGTCTAAGCTCAATGTGGTAAAAGAGCTCGAGGCTCTCACAGGTTATAAGGTAAAAGCAGGAAACGACGCTAACGTTGCAGCTCTTGGTGAGCAGTGGAGAGGCGGCGGACAGGGACATCAGAACATGCTCCTTGTTACCCTTGGAACCGGCGTTGGCGGCGGAATCATAAACGAAGGCAAGATCTTAACAGGAGCAACAGGTTCCGGCGGAGAAATCGGACACATTCATCTTGTTGATGATGAGCCTGATGCATGCGGATGCGGCAATCACGGATGCTTTGAGCAGTACGGAAGTGCTACCGGAGCAGTAAGAGTTGCTAAGAGAATTCTTGCTGAAACAACAGAAGACAGCGTTCTTCGCGGAAAAGATTTCGAGTGCAAGGACGTTTTCGATGCAGCTAAGAAGGGCGACAAAGTTGCTGTAAAATGCGCTGAGAAATACGGCTATTACCTTGGAAAAGGAATCGCAAGCGTTGCAACTGTTGTAAATCCTGAGATAATAGTTATTGGCGGCGGAGTTTCAAAGGCAGGAGATATGCTCTTTGACCTCTTGATGCCTTCATTTAAAAAGTATGTTTTTTCAGGTTGCAGCACAGCAGAGTTTGCTCTTGCTAAACTTGGAAATGATGCGGGAGTCTTTGGCGCAGCCAGAATGCTTCTGTATTAATTAAGGAGATTTTTTTTGAATAACGATCTGATCAATAAGCTGAGAGAAATTGTCTCAGAAGAAAATATCATATTGAATGAAAACATGAGCAGGCACACTACGTTTAGAACCGGTGGGCCTGCGAGCTTATTTATAAGCCCGAAAGATACGGCGCAGCTTTTGAAAGTCATGGAATGCTTGAGAGCAGATGGCGCTGAGTACTTTGTGCTTGGAAACGGAAGCAATCTTCTCGTCTCGGATGAGGGATATGACGGCACTGTCGTTTCTTTGAAGAATTTTACAGATGTTTCTGCAGAAAGTGACACGAGTATCAGGGCGGAAGCCGGTGCGTTAAATTCAGCAATAGCTTCTTTTGCCAAGGAAAAAGAGCTGACCGGATTCGAGTTCGCTGCGGGTATTCCAGGAACTATCGGCGGAGCAATGGTCATGAATGCCGGAGCATATGACGGTGAGATGAAACAGGTTGTAAAAGAAGTTTCAGCAATCTCGCCGGAGGGAGAGCTTGTAACGCTTTCTTGCGATGATATGGAATTTGGCTACAGGACCAGCTTTATTAAAGGAAAAAAATATATCGTTCTGTCTATACTTATTGAACTTAAGAAGGGGCAGAAAGATGAGATCATAGAAAAGATGTCTGACCTTGCGCAGAGAAGACGCGACAAGCAACCGCTTGAGTATCCGAGCGCGGGATCGACATTTAAGAGACCCGAAGGGCACTTTGCGGGCAAACTTATCCAGGATGCCGGACTTAGGGGATATACCGTCGGCGGCGCCTGTGTATCGGAAAAACATTGCGGCTTTGTTATAAATAAAGATTCTGCAACTTCGTCCGATATATACAGAGTAATAGATGACGTCAGGAAGAAGGTATATGAATCCTATGGAGTAATGCTGGAGCCCGAAGTTATTATGCTTGGAAGATTTGCTACAGGAAAGGATTGAGCCATGAGATTCGTAGTTGTTACCGGAATGAGCGGTGGAGGAAAGTCTACTGCTATACATATGCTTGAAGATGCAGGTTTTTACTGTGTTGATAATCTTCCTGTGTTTTTGATTGAGAAATTTGCAGAACTTGTCGCGATGCCTGATAACGGCATCAGTAAGGTCGTTCTTGGAATTGATGCAAGAGCGGGCCAGCAGTTTGAAGAAGTTGCGGGAATACTCGACAATCTGAAAGAGAGAGGAATTCCCATCGAAATTCTTTATATGGATGCAAGCGACGAAGTTCTTATAAAGAGATACAAAGAGACAAGACGTGTTCATCCCATGAACGTCAATGATGTCGGAAATCGTATAGAGGACGGAATTTCCAAGGAGAGAGAAGTTCTTGCTGAGGTAAAAAAGAGAGCGGATTATGTTATAGATTCTTCCCAGCTCCTCACAAGAGAGCTTAGAAAAGAGCTTGATCGTATATTTGTAAAAAATGAAGAGTATAACTCTTTGATGGTAACGATCCTTTCCTTCGGCTTTAAGTACGGTATTCCTTCAGATGCAGATCTAGTCTTTGATGTGAGATTTTTACCGAATCCTTTTTATATAGATGAACTTAAACATCAGACAGGAAATGACAAGCCGGTTCAGGATTATGTAAAAAGCTTCCCGGCATGCGAACAGTTCCTTGATAAGATCACAGACATGTTGGAGTTTTTGATTCCCGGTTATGTTCAGGAAGGTAAATATCAGCTCGTTGTTGCGATAGGTTGTACCGGAGGTCAGCACCGAAGCGTGACTATTGCAAATGAGTTGTACGATAGGATGAAAGCTGCAGACGGTAAGTTTGGATTAAAGCTTTTACACAGAGATGTAAAACAGGCAAGGTGAGATATGTCTTTTTCAGCTGATGTAAAAGAAGAACTTGCTAAGCGTATCGGTTCATCAAGACATTGCCAGCTTGCGGAGACCGCAGCCATTGTTAATTGTACAGGGTATGTTGAAGTAAAAAACGGCAGACCGATAATGCTTTATTTGCAGCCGGATAATGAGGCTGTAATTAGAAAGTTCTTTACATTATTAAAAAAAGCATTTAATATAGGAACTAGCTTTTTGGAGGAATCCCCCGATATCAAGGTAAATGGGCGAGTTTACAGGCCTGTCCTGGGTGAAGGGGATATTCTTGAATCGTGTCTTAAGGCTATAAGACTGATTGACGGTCAGGGTAATTTCAGACCTTTGGATGAAGGCGCGAGTCCGTTGATCACTAAGAACTCTTGCTGCAGGAGAGCCTTTCTTCGCGATTCTTTCTTGTGCATCGGTTCCATCAGCGATCCCAATAAAGGGTATCACTTGGAATTTGTCTGTGACTATGAG
>JAFZQT010000129.1 GCA_017620235.1 Butyrivibrio sp.
ACAACATGTCATATAACTTACCGCCTTCATCGGTGACTCTGTATTTGCCGCAATTTTTATTTTTGCCCATTATACGTCCCGATAAAAGAGATACGTCTCTCTGCGCAAATAAAGGCTTCGTATTGCCGGTTCCGAAAGGCTCCAATATAGAAAACTCTTTTACAAGATCCATATCGATATATTTAAGCGGCATGACCATATCAAGATGCAGCACAGGAACAAAATCTTCATCCGTAAGATTGCAGTTATCGTTGAGCTTTGTTCTGAGGACCTCGATGTTCTCTTCGGGAAGCGAAAGTCCCGCAGCCATCTTATGACCTCCAAACTTAGTAAACAGCTCCTTACAGCGCGATAATTCCTCATACATGTCATAACTTTCGATAGAACGTCCTGATCCCTTTGCTCCGCCGTCCGCTGCCTTTGTAAGGACTATCGTGGGTCTGTAGTACTTCTCCTTTATCTTTCCCGCGATAATTCCCGCAATCGACTCATGGACTTCGGGAAGGTACAAAACGATCACCTTGGGCATTCCGTCTTTTTGGATTTCCTGCTCAACAAACTCAACCGCCTCGTCAACTCCGTTTTTGGTCATATCCTTTCTGCTGTCGTTAAGACTCTTTAAATCCCCTGCAATCTTCGCCGCCTCCGCAGCGTCCTCCTCAAGGAAAAGAGAAAGAGCCCTTGTTGCAAGATCAAGTCTTCCCGTCGCATTAAGGCAAGGTCCAATGACAAATCCGTAGTGATATCCGGTCATATGGTATGCATCAAGACCATTTACGTCTACAAGCGCTTTTAAGCCCTTATTATCCGTTTTATTAATACGTTTGAGTGACTCCCTTACAATTACCCTGTTTTCGTCTTTAAGCTCCATTACGTCGCATACAGTGGCAATACCTGCAAAGATAAGTTTCTGGAAAAAGAATTCTTCTCTCTCCGCTTCTGAAGGTCCGCTTTCTTTTGAAAGTTCCGACATTGCTTCAAGAAACTTATACGCAACCACCGCTCCGCAGATTTCCTTGAACGGATACTCGCCCTCAGATCTCTTTGGATCGATCACGGCATCAGCCGGAGGAAATATCTCGATCTTAGCTTCATCTTCGCCTATCTCAAAGGGAACTTCGTGGTGATCCGTAACTACGACCGTCATTCCTTTTTCCTTTGCATGTGCGATCTGCTCCGCAGCTGCGATTCCGTTATCACAGGTAATTATGGTGTCAATCCCCGCTTCATAAGCCTCATCAACAAGTTTGACGCTTAATCCGTAGCCATCCTTTATCCTGTCAGGAAGAACACAGTCAACATTAGCTCCAAAGAGCCTCAAGCCCGAGACCAGAATGTATGAAGAGCATATTCCGTCGACATCGTAGTCTCCGATCACCCTTATACTCTTATTATCCTTGATCTTATCAAGAATGATCTTTGCTCCCTGCTCCATATCCTTCATCAGGAACGGATCGTGGAGAAAAGAAATATCTCCGCTTATGTAGGTCTTAACAGCTTCTTCGCTGCACTGTATATTTTCTTTTGTCCTGTCCGTGATAAGCCTGTTGGCTATCAGTCTTGCGGTTATGTTTTTTATGCTGAATTCCCGGGCAAGCCCGTCAAAATCCGCCTTCTTATTTGCTATCATCCATTTTGCCATATCAAACTCCGTATATATATATTAAAAAAGGCTTATGTGTTAGTAATAAATGCTACATAAAGTGAAATTTTGAAGATATAATCCCCTGAAAAAAGAAAAGCCGCCTTTGGGTGTAAAACTACACCAAAGACGGCGCCCTTATTTATTATACATCAGCAATTAGTTTTTAGCTGCTTTTTTGACTTTTGTCTTAAGATCGTACCATACAGGTGATGCGATGCATATTGAAGAATATGTACCGCAGATTACACCAACCATAAGAGGAAGTGCAAATGCCTTGATATCGGCAACACCAAAGATATAAAGTGCAAGCACGGTGAAGAATGTTGTCAAAGATGTAAACAAGCTTCGTGTGATTGTCTGAGATACACTCTTATTAACAAGCTCTCCCAACTCTTTCTTATTGGTTGCATTGTGCTGGTTCTCACGGATACGGTCAAATGTAACGATAGTATCGTTGATTGAATAACCGATGATAGTAAGAATTACAGCGATAAATGTTGTTCCTACAGCATATCTTGAAATTGCATAAGCAACAACAACTACAAGTGCATCGTGTGCAAGTGCGATAATAGCGGCTGCACCGAACTTAATATCCTTAAATCTGATCCAAATGTAGATAAGCATAAGCGCAAGAGCAACAATAAGTGACTCTGCAGCACCTACTCTCATCTCACCGCTGATGGTTGAGCTGATTGTCTCGGCAGCAATGTTATCACTGCTTACACTGTACTTTTCTTCCATCATCTTATCAAATGCTTCTCTCTGATCGACAGTAAGTGTACCTGTCTTAAATACGATCTGGTTTGTTCCCTCTACAGCCTGAGGAAGAACCTCTTTTGCCCCTGTAACTTCTTTGATCTGGGGAACCATATCTGATTCAACTGTAGCAAAATCATATGCCTTATCAAATGTAACTGTTGTAGATGTACCACCTACGAAATCAAGGCTGTAATTGAATGCTCCCTTTCCCTGTGAAGCATTAACTGCCATAAATACTACACCAACAGCAACTACTGCACATGATATAGCATAGAATATCTTTCTCTTCTGTACGAAAGGCTTTGTTGAAACTTCCTTAGCCTTGCCGTAGAATACAGGGTTCTGAATACCAAGTCCGAAGAAGATTGAAGTAATAGCTCTTGTAACAACAAGTGCTGTGAACATTGAAAGGATGATACCAAGGATAAGTGTCTCGGCAAATCCCTTGATTGAACCTGTTCCACCAACTCTAAGAACTATGGCAATAATAAGTGTTGTGATATTTCCGTCGAGGATTGAAGAAAGAGCCTTGTTATATCCGTTCTTTCTCGCATCGTCAACTGCCTTTCCTGATGCAATCTCTTCTTTTATTCTCGCAAATACAAGAACGTTCGCATCAACCGCCATACCGATTGAAAGGATGATACCTGCGATACCGGGAAGAGTAAGTGTCATCTCGAATGCTGAAAGCAGGAACACGATAAGTCCGCAATAGAATCCGAGAGCAAGTGTTGCTGAAAGACCAAGTATTCTGAAGAATACGATCATGAACACTGCGATAAGTGCAAATCCAACAGCTGCAGCGATCAAACTTGTTCTGATAGCGTTTGAACCAAGCTGTGCTCCTACAACGTTTGAACGAAGTTCCTTAAGATCAAGCTTAAGTGCACCAAGTCTGATATTTGTTGCAACCCTATCAGCTTCTTCAAATGTAAATCCGCCACTGATAACACTCTTACCGTCAAGGATCTCAGCCTTAACAGAAGGAACGCTTATAAATCTTCCATCGTAGTAAATAGCGATGGTATCCTGATTATTGTTAAATGCCTTCTTTGTAGCTTCTGCGAAAGCCTGTCCACCTTCTTTTGTAAACTCAAGTGATACTACAGGCTCCTGCTTGCCATACTCGTCATTCTGGCCTACAACCTGTGCAGATGCAACATCTTCACCTTTAAGAACGATTGATCCGTCTGCTTCAAGTTCTTCTATTGTCTTATTGAGCTGATAACCGGGTGTAACCCCCTCTTCCAGCTGCATATTTCCATCCGCATCGGTAGTAAATCCGCTGTGATATGTGTAGTTTTCATTGCCGTCTTTATCAAGATGACTGATAAAGAAAAGAGTACCGGGCTGACCAAGCTCTGAAAGAATCTTGTTAGCATCGGAAACACCGGGAATCTCAATATTGATTCTGTTGCTTCCCTCCTGATAAACCTGTGACTCTGTGCTATACTGATCAACACGCTGCTGAAGCTTAAAGATTGTGTCGCTCATATCTTCCTTGCTGGGATTCTCATCACCAACAACTTCATAAGTGATGCTGACACCACCTGCAAGGTCAAGTCCAAGGTCAATACTTGACAGTGATCCGGATTTGTCTGCGCCCAATCCGTATGCTGCTGAGTAACCAATTCCGACCAAAAGAGCAAGCATAAGAATCAAAGCAGGAATCCACTTTAACTTTTTCATTATACAATTCCTCCCATGAATTTTTCTTATTCGGCCAACGCCGCTTTAATCATAATCGCACACTCTATACGCTTTCTCTGGAGTTCGCAACCGTGCTTATAAGTTGCGTTGATATCTCCGTTAAAATTGTATGCGTTAGCAGCACAACCACCGCTGCAATAGTATCGTGCAAAACATTTCTGACATTCGGGTCTTGAGTATACATTACTCTTCTTGAACTTTTCCCTTATGTCGTTTCTGGTTATTCCATCGAAGACGTTACCCATGATAAAGTCTTCGTTTCCAACGAACTGATGGCAGGGATAAAGGTCACCCCAAGGTGTTACACCGAGGTACTCACATCCCGATCCGCATCCCGACAATCTCTTTGCCACACAAGGACCGCCCTCAAGATCTATGTTGAAGTGGAAGAAATTAAATCCTTTTCCTTCCTTGTGTTTCTCAATGTAATACTTTGCAAGTTTGTCGTACTCTTCGCAGATGATCGGAATATCTTCATCCTTGAATGCATACCAGTCTTCAGGTGATGCAACAACAGGCTCTACAGATATCTGCTTGAATCCAAGCTCTGCGAGATGCTTAACATCTTCTGAGAAATCAAGGTTTGCATGAGTGAATGTTCCGCGAACAAAATATCTGAGCTGGTGACGGCTCTCCGCAACCTTCTGATACTTGGGAACAATGTCATCATAGCATCCCTGTCCGCCTGCTCTGGGACGCATGGAATCATTAACTTCCTTTCGTCCGTCGATGGAAAGGACTATGTTGCCCATCTCCTTATTAACAAACTTAAGTATCTCATCATTTAAAAGAGTTCCGTTCGTTGTAAGGGTAAAACGGAAATTCTTGTCATATTCTTTTTCAATGGAACGACCGTACTCAACGAGTTTCTTGACAACTTCCCAGTTCATAAGGGGCTCGCCGCCAAAGAAATCAACTTCGAGGTTCTTTCTTCCGCCTGAATTCTTTACAAGGAAATCAAGCGCAGCCTTTCCGACCTCTTCACTCATGAGTGCTCTTCTTCCGTGGTACTCACCTTCATCCGCAAAACAATATTTGCATCTTAAATTGCAGTCGTGAGCCACATTCAGGCAAAGTGCCTTAACAACAGTCTCTCTGTTCTGAAACTCATCTACATATCCTTCATATACATCATCCGTATAAAGAACCTGTGATGCTCTGAGTTCAAGGATCTCTTCGATTCCTTCTTTTATATCCTCGGTTGAATACTTAGATGCCAGATCTGTTGAAGATATAACATCTTTATATAACCTGTTAAGTTCTCCTGCAATGACCGTGGTCTGATCGTCGGGTGCCGCTGCAGTACCGTATGTTCTCTTAAGCTTATCCTCGATGATCTTGACAAGGTCAAAAACTACATCGTCAACAACATGTACCGATCCGCTATTAACATCCAGAACAATATTATACCCATTGTTCTTATATGCGTGAATCATAATATCTCCCGTAACCTACATACAGCGGGCAGCGACCATGGCCGCTGCCCGCCTAATTTTACTTTAATTAAATGAATTATTTGCTAAGCTGCTCACAGCTCTGATTTCCAACTGTGCATGATGTCTTGCATGCTGACTGGCATGATGTCTGGCACTCACCGCATCCGCCCTTCTTCATTGACTCTTTAAGATTTCTTGTAATCAAAGACTTAACGTGCTTCATCGATTTTCCTCCTACTGATTGCCTCAAAATACTTATAGTTTCTGAGCCCTTTACATCGACTCAGTATATCATATATTTGTGAAATATTAAAGTGTTTCTTTTTGTTCCTTCGATAGCTCACAATTCACTGTCATAAGCACTTTCGTGATCCTGTTTCTCTTGATTCCACGCGCAGTGAGCGTTATTCCACTATCGAGTGTTACCGTCTCCCCATAGCTTGGGAGTCTGTCCAGATTCTCAATCATCAGACCGCCGATAGAATCGTAATCCTCTGAGGAAAGCTCCGTTCCGAGAGCATCGTTGATATCGGCAAGCTTCATATTTCCTTCAACAAGGAATTTCCTTCCACCTACATTCTTGATAAGCTCTGCTTCGTCAGAATCATACTCATCTCGAATCTCACCTACGATCTCTTCAAGAAGATCCTCGAGTGTTATCATGCCGACAGTTGAGCCGTATTCTGAAAGAACAAAGGCTACACTCCTTGTCTTTTCTCTCATCTCCACAAGAAGGTCTGATGTCTTCTTGTATTCATAAGTGTAATACGCTTTTCTGATGTGATCCTTTACCTTAAAATTCTCTTTATCCTTGATAAGAATAAGGTCTTTCACATTTATAAGACCTATGATATTGTCCTGATCGTTTCCGTCATACACGGGAATTCTGGTATACATATCCTCTTTGAATACCCTCATTACCTCGTTGTAATCGGCATCAGAACTCACACAGCTCATATCGATCCTGGGGATCATGATATCTTTTGCCAACGCGTCGCTGAAATCGAAAAGATTAAAGATCATCTTTTTCTCATCACTCTCAATAACGCCGTCTTCATGGCTTACATCCACATATGTCTTGAGCTCATTTTCGGTAACCTTCTGCTGCTTGTTGGTATCGATCCTAAATATCTTAAGTATTGCAGTTGCTATACCATTGATAATAAAGCTGAACGGTGCCATCAAAAACATTACCGTCTCGATAATCGGCTCATAGAAAAGTGCCATACTCTCCGCATATGCCTTGGCTATCGTCTTGGGAATAATCTCGCCAAATATCAGCACTATCAAAGTAAGCGCGCCGGTTCCGAGTCCTATGTAGATATTGCCCCACATATCCGTAACGAACACGGTCATGAGCGCTGAAGCGCTCAAGTTTACTATATTGTTTCCGATGAGGATCGCTGAGAGCATCTTCTGCGGATCGTCATTTATCACAAGGATCCTACCCGCCTTCTTGTTTCCTTCATCCGCAAGAGCCTTGATTCTTACTCTGTTGATCGTCATATAGGCTGTCTCTGCCGATGAAAAAAAAGCAGACAACAGAACCAGTATTACCAAAGTGATTATCCTGACTATATGGGTGTCCAATCACGTCCCTCCTCAATAACCGTAATTATCAATCAAGCGGCTTCTCGTAAAAATCCCTGAACTCCTCATATCCCTGCTCTGTGAGGCTCTGCTTCTGGAACTTCTTGTTCTTGTTCATACGTACAACAAGAACCTGCTTTCCTTCAGCTCTCTCCTTCTGTGCTTCGGATATGATCTCTGCAAGTCTGTCGCCCTTAATGCCCTTCTCTATGAGGAAAGCAACCTTTGTGCTTGCACCCGGAATCTTGAATCCTTCATCCATCATTATCATGATGATTCTCTCAAATCCGATTGAGAATCCGCATGCAGGTGTATCCTGTCCGAGGAACTTTCCGACCATCTTGTCGTATCTTCCGCCACCACCGCAGCTTCCGCCGTACTGAGGCATTGATACCTCAAAGATTGTTCCTGTGTAATAAGACATTCCTCTTACAAGAGTGGGATCAAATACCATCTCGAACTGAGCAGACTTAGTCTTCTCAACGCTGTCGATAATCTCTGTAAGTCCCTCGCTTACTTCAGGATCAAGGCTGTCCGTGATCTTGTCGGCAACAGCCTTAAGAGCATCTATACCGCTCTTTCCGTCTATAAGTTCAAAGAGCTCTATATACTTATTAACCGAATCGGAATCATAACCGTCCTTAACAAGCTCCTCTTTTACTCCGTCAAGTCCGATCTTATCCATCTTATCAAGTGTGATGAACACATCATCATACTTCTCCTCAGGGAATCCACTATATGCAGCCATTGCCTTGAGGATTCTTCTGTCGTTGATACGGATCTTGAAATCCTTGAATCCGAGGTTTCCAAGCGTTGTGGTAGTTGCAAGAATAAGCTCTATCTCCGCAAGATTGGAAGGCTCGCCCAATATATCTATATCGCACTGCATGAACTGACGATATCTTCCCTTCTGAGGCCTGTCAGCTCTCCATACATTTCCCATCTGAAGCGCCTTAAAAGGAGCCGGAAGTTCATTTGCATGATTTGCATAAAAACGAACAAGAGGAACCGTAAGATCATAGCGAAGTCCTGAATCGGTAAGGTCATTCTCTTCCTTAGCCTCAGCCAGATTCAGCTTCTCTCCTCTCTTCATTACCTTGAATATAAGCTTCTCATTCTCTCCGCCCTGCTTGCTGTTTAAGTTTGCAAGTGACTCAACACAAGGTGTCTCTATAGAAGTGAAGCCAAATTCAGCATATGTCTTCTTGATAATACCTATACAATAGTCTCTAAGTTGCATCTCGGAAGGAAGAATGTCCTTCATTCCGGTAACCGGTTTCTTGATCAGTGCCATACTTTACCATCCTTAAATTATAATCAAGCATAAATTTTACACTTACTAAGCCCCCATTGCAAGGAATTACTGCCTAAATCAGTATCTCCCTAATTATTATTCTGCAAAAACTCAATGAACTGATCCTGAGGCATAGGTCTTGCATAGAAAAAGCCCTGAATATGGTCGCAGCCAAGCCTTATTATCTGCTTTGCCTGCTCTCCCGTCTCAACTCCTTCAGCCACAATCTCTTTTCCGAGGCTCTTAATGATCTTGATAATATTGTACATGATCATATACGACGTTTCCGATTCAAACGCTGCCTGAACAGTACTCTTATCAAGTTTAAAGATCTTAACGGGCATCTCGGCAATCCTTGAAAAATTCGAATATCCCGTTCCGAAATCATCCATTGAAAAAGTAATTCCCGAGCTCACAAGTTTGCTGATATTCTGATCGATAACGGAAGTAACGTCTTTATCCCAAGTCTCGGTAATTTCCAGATTTATTCTTGAAGGTCCTACATTGTGCTGTTTCAAAGTACTAAGCACATTTTCAGCCAGATTGGTCTGAATACAATCAACAACCGAAAGATTGACTTCAACATACTCAAGTCCGTAGCTCACCGCCTTGGTGCTTGCCAGCATCTCACATACCGATGAGAGCACGAACCTGTCAATTCCAAGAACAGTGCCGTTTTTCTCAGCAATAGGCATAAACACCGCAGGCGAGATATATCCTGCCCTCGGATCGTTAAGTCTTATAAGCGCTTCGCACGAAGAAAACTTACCTGTTCCCGGCGAATAGATGGGCTGGTAATAAACTTCCAAAAGCCCGTTATCAAGGGCATTTCGAACAAGATTTCCAATCTTTTTATCATATTCGATGTGCTTCAGATTAAGATCCGATACTCTTAGCACATATCTGTTGTCTCTGGACAGTGCCTTGCACATCATGTTGTTTATCTCATCAAACCTCTCTATCGTCTTGACATCATCGGGGAATCCCAGCGCACTCATGCTGACATCAAAGCTGACCTCAAGATCTTTTAACCTGAAAGGCTCCTTAAATCTCTTCTTTATAACATCTGCGAGTTTATCTATATTTTCTGAAGCGGATTTTTCATCAGGTATCAGCAGGGCAAAAAAGCCGTCTCTTGGTATAAAGACTTCTGCCTTGGGACAGGTCTTTTTAAGAAATCCCGTCATCTGCCTAAGAAGATCCGACGCAACTTCCACAGCCTCACTTCCTATCATCATAGGAAGTTTATCAACTCTTATCTCCATGAGCGTGAACGGCTTATTCTGCAAAAGCTTGGTATAAACCGCGAAATTAAGCGCATTCTTTGTTCCAACTCCGGACATTCTATCTACAAACTCACTGGGATTCTGGAATGTGAAGACGCACAGCAAAAGAGATATTGCCACGCCAAAATCAAATACGATTCCCGAATTGAACACAATTCTCATCGGAACGCCAAGCAACATCAAAATATAGTATGAAACAATCGCCACCGTCTTTTCACTCGTTAAGATCTTTCCGTACTTCAGCAAAAGATATGACGCAAAGATAAGATACATTACAATGCCGATATTGACTATAAATCCATTGAAACCGAAATAAACAATCTCTCCGTTGTGATCAAAATAATAAAAGAAATTCGTGAATAATCCTGACAACAGTATAAACGTCGTGACAATCGTCGGAAAAAAGATCACAAACTTTTTCCACGGCTTGTTTAATTGAATCCCGAAAATAACCATGAGATATAAACTGGAAAAAAGTGCCATGAAATACGACATTACTTTTTCCGTGATCACGATAAGACAATTCAGATCATAATCGATGTATCCTCTAAATACCTTGTCATCAAGCCACAATACATGAAGAAAGCCCATGATATTAAGAAGTGTTGCAACAACAATAAGTTCTCCGAAAATACGACTCTGTCTTCCGTACGAAAACTCTTCCGAAGAATGGATTATTATTATCACCGCCATAAGTACAAGCGCCGATATCGATATGCAAACATCATAGTTGTTAGGATCGGTCAAAAATTCCATCAATACCCCTTTTCAAAATACTCATCAATCCTGTTCACATACGAACTGTCATTAACAGCCCTACCCATGAAATTTCCGATAAGATAATCACATCCTATTTCTTCCGCGATGTCTTTATCCTCCAAAGTATCTATACCCGAAGCGCAGACAAACAGACTGATGTCATGAAACATATTCACAAGACCGTTTGCCACATTCATCATCTTTTTTGAACTTCCCGCCATCTTTATCAGCGTCTTTGAAAAATTAATCTGAATAACAGGAAGTGAGAGTATCCTCTCGATATTTCCATATCCGTTTCCATATTCATCTACAATAATGCTGACATTGATATCCTTTAGCATCTTGAGATTTCTTTCAGCGACATTGTTCATCGTAGTTATCGCCGTCTCAGTCAGCTTCAGGCTTATCCATGAACCTTCAACTTTTTCATCCTTAAGAAGAGCCTTAAAACGCCTGATAAAATCATTTCTTGATATTTCAGCCTGCGACATAGGTATGATAGCTCTGTATTTGCCATTCTTATCTCCGGCATTCCAAAATGAAAGTTCCCTTAAAGTTCTTTTTAAAACATATTCATCAACATCAATTATTGTCTGAGTCGCTCTTGATTCTTCTATATATCTTCTGACGTCGACTTCTCTTCCGTCATCACCATAGATATAGCAGATAGCCTCAGCCGTGTAATCTATCCTGTATATTTTGGAAAGAATAGGCTGAAACTTTACAACAGCTTTCTTTTCCTCGATATTTTTCTTTGCAAGAACTTCAATGTCGTATGCGCCGAACCTTTCATTAAAATTGATCTTATCTATATCGATCACAATATCAGCCCACTGCTCCATATCGTCTGTTATAAGCTCGAGCTTTGACATTAACATCGAAAGACTGTCGTACTGCTTCGGATAACTCATCATAAAGCAGTGGCACTCCGCCTTTATGGTCATATCCATATATTTCCACGGATCACGCACTCTGTATGAAATCTTGTACAGCAGCGCCTCGGCTCTTTTTATGTCATTGGTATTTACCGACACGGCAAAGCAGTTGTCACTGTACCTGTAAACATAAGTGACAAGGTTTATTTCCTTTTTTCCAACCTTTTTAAGGTAATATGCTATCGTCTTAATAACGCCGTCTGCCTGATAATTACCGATCTCAGAGCTAAGTGCCCGCACATTGTCTATTGTCACAAAAATCAGATAATGCGGAGTTTTCTTTTTTATCTTAAGTCCGATTGCCTCAAAGAAAGCTCTCCTGTTCAGGACATTTATCTTTCCGTCCACCATCTCGCTTGGATTTTGAAGTGTTATAAACACAAGGGTAATACTTATCGTGCTCAAAAAATTCTCCACAAGCATCAGCGGATAGTGGTACTGGATAAGGATTCCCATAACGACAAATCCTACGTGCGTCAGAATTATGATCTTTGTCTTACGTCTCATAAGATTGCTGTATTTAAGCGTCAGCGTGACACCGTACACCATGTAATATACTGCGATCACATAGAAAGCTACTATAAAATTGCCTCTGTGATATATTCCGTTTTCATCGTAACTAAAAAGCACCGGACTGAAGTAATTTATAAGTACCATGAATATTCCGATGACATATCCGAGATACACCACAAGAAAGCCTTTTGCGGACTTCGTGTCGTAAAAGACATCGATAACGGCCATTATATACAGCAGATAGCAAAGGCCTGAGCCAAGATGCGCAATAAAATAAAGACTTCCGCAAGCCATCTCCGAATAGTGATACCACGCACCCTCAAGCGGATTCATCTGCAAAAATGTTTCTATTCTCTCAAAAAGAGTTGCCATAAACACAGCAAAAAGAAGCAGCGAATAAACTTTCTCCCTTGATGACGGAACTCTTTTTCTTGAAAGAGAGATTATTCCAATCGTTGCCAATATACCTAACGCACATGTGTCAAAATAAAAATTGTATTGCATGAAAAAACTCCGCAACTATTATTATTCAAAAACACAACAGATAACATTATTATACGTCAAACCGTAATATTTTTATACAATATACAACAATTAACTAAATTTTCTCGTATAATACGAACCCATCTGAGCGACAAGTCCTTTGCCACACATGTCGAATAATTGCTTCAAAAGGTCGGGAACTGCTATCTCTATTCCGTTCATGCTGAGCCTTTCTGCTATGTAAGAGAATGATACGGGGATGGCGTCAAGTACTTCAAGAATTGCCGATTCGATCAGCGATGTGCCGTTTATGTTGCCGTCGGCACCGACGGTTGCAGAATCTGATAAAGAATCCTTTTTGTAACTCCAGGACGCAAGTCTTTCTATTACGTCGTCAACATCGAGAACCACTCCCGCGCCCTGACAGATGAGGCGGTTACAACCATCGCTTAGTCTGTCCGTTACCCTTCCGGGAACCGCAAGAACTTCTCTCCCCTGCTCAAGCGCTGTATCCACGGTTATCTGTGTTCCTGAGTGGAGCCTTGCTTCTACGACCACCACTATATCTGACAATGCGCTTATTATCCTGTTTCTCATAGGAAAAAAAGATGCTTTGGGCATAGTTCCCGGTGCATACTCGGAGATGATGCCGCCGTTCAGCGCAAGTTCATCATAGATCTCTCGATTTTCATCCGGATAACAAATATCCACGCCGCACCCTACTACCGCGTAGGATTTTCCTCCCGCACACAGTGCCGCTTTCTGACTAACTCCATCCACGCCTCTTGCCATTCCGCTTATGACCTTTACTCCCGCAAGTGCAAGCCCTCTTCCTAATTGCCTTGCCATGTATCTTCCGTATTCCGAGCAAAGCCTTGCGCCTATCACAGCAACAGACGGGCTGTCATCGCCCGGAAGTTCCCCCTTCACATATATGGCAAAAGGCGGATTAGGGATATTCTTAAGCTTCTCGGGAAAGCTTGGATCTATCCTTGAAATAAACTTTATGTCGCTGTCAATGAGCTTCTTTTTCTCTTCCGCAAAATCCCAGGTATCTCTGGAATTTAAGACTGCCACAACCTGTTTTGGTCGCAAAAGCTTTTTTAGCTCTACTTCCCCCATCTCGTAGATTTCCCGGCATGTCCTTCCTCCGCACAAAAGCCTGTCCGCAGAGACATTACCTATCCCCGGCGTTGCAAACAGCCAATGGGCATAGTCATTCTCCGTTATTATTTCTGATATATTTTCTTTCGCTGACTGCATCAGCCCTCCTCCTGTCTCCAATATTTACCGTCTGTCATTCTGTAGCTGACAGCCTCCATAAGATGTATTTCTTTTATCATTTCCTCGCCGTCCAGATCCGCTATCGTTCTGGCGAGCCGCAAAACCTTGTGGTAAGCCCTTGCACTAAGATCCATTAAACAAAAAGTCTTTTCCAAAAAAGCTTTCTCATTAAATCCAAGTTTGCAGTATTTCTTGATGTCCAAAGGCGTCATCTCCGAATTAAACTTAAGCCCTGTTCCTTTGAACCGCTCTTCCTGTATCTTCCTTGCAGAAAGAACTCTTTTCCTCATAGTCTCACTTGACTCATTACAGCCTTCGCTCTTTCCCGAAAGCTCATGAATATCAACTTTGGGCGCTTCTATACAGATATCGATCCTATCAAGAATTGGTCCCGATATTCTTCCAAGATACCTTCGTATCTCATTCGGCGTGCACTTACACTTGTTCCTGTCGGGATAGTACCCACATGGGCAAGGATTCAGCGCTCCTATTAATTGGAAGTCAGCAGGGTACATAAAAGTGCCTCTGCTTCTCACTATATGGACCTTCCTGTCTTCAATGGGTTGTCTAAGCATATCCAGTTTTGCTCTTGGGAATTCAGGCATTTCATCGAGAAAGAGAACGCCTCTGTGTGCCAAAGAAATAGCACCGGGTCTGGGAATTATACCGCCTCCTACAAGCGATGTCTCGGTTATCAGGTGATGAGGACTAACAAAAGGTCTCTTTGTTATAAGCGCCTTGTTCTCGCCCATCATTCCCGCAACCGAATAGATTGTTGAAACTTCAATACTCTCTTCAAGCGAGAGCCTCGGTAATATCGTCGGAATACGCTTTGCGACCATGCTCTTTCCGGAACCCGGAGGCCCCACGATAAGAATGTGGTGAAAGCCTGCCGCCGCGACCATAGCAGCTCTTTTAACGGCAGATTGCCCGTTGATATCCGCAAAATCTAAAGTATCGTTGACTTCTTCATCTTCCGAAAAGATCTTATCAATATCGACTTTTGTCGGCTCTATCAGAGCATCTCTTTCTTTTTTGGGAGATGAAAGATACATGATAACTTCCTGAAGCGAAGATACTCCGACAACTTTCATGCCGCTTACAACCGCGCCCTCTCTGGCGTTTTTGCTTGGCAGAATAACCGTTTTGTATCCGGCTTCTTTTGCTTTTTTAACTATGGGGATAACTCCCTTTACTTCCTTGATATCTCCGTCAAGTCCGACTTCGCCGAGCACTACCGTTTCATCGGTGCATCCTGCGTCAATCTCACCCACTGCCTCCAGTATTCCTACCGCAAGCGGAAGATCGACCACGACACCTTCTTTCTTGATATCTGCCGGAGACAGATTAACTGTTATCTTGGATGCGGGAACCTTTATACCGGCGTTTCTCAAAGCAACTTTCACTCTGTCGCCCGCCTCTCTGACATCGCCGCTCATAAAACCGACCATGTTGAATCCGGGAAGCCCGGAAGATACATCCACTTCAATCTGCATCAGATAAGAGATGATCCCCCTGACGCCACCGGATGTAATAGAACTGTACATATTTTCCTCTTTTATGATCTGAGCATAAACAAAATAGGAAACCATACAAAAAACCGACCTGCTGATTATACAGTAGGTCGGTCTAGAAAGTCTTTAAGGTTTTCTTAGTATTATCTTAAGATTTTATGTAGTTACATAACTGTTATCTAAGCATCTTATTCTGCATAGTCTCAGGATCCTGAGCAAACTGAAGGGCAACTTCTCTTGTGATCTTCTGCTGCCTGTAGAGCTCAATGATAGCCTCATCCATAGTTATCATGCCCTGTTTCCTATATGTCTGCATATAAGTAATGAGCTGATGTGATTTACCTTCACGAATAAGGTTTCGCACAGCACTGTTTACGTGAAGAACCTCAAATGCCGCAAGTCTTGATGAATCATCTGCCGCAGGAAGAAGCTGCTGTGAAATGATTGCTTCAAGCACGCTCGCAAGCTGGATTCTTACCTGTTGCTGCTGATGAGAAGGGAATACATCTATAAGTCTGTCCACCGTATTTGACGATCCGATCGTGTGAACGGTAGAAAGAACCAAATGTCCCGTCTCTGCTGCCGTTATCGCGGTACTTATAGTCTCAAGATCTCTCATTTCTCCAACGAGAATTACATCGGGATCTTCTCTGAGAGCAGCTCTCAAAGCGTTTGCATACGAATCTGAATCCGTACCGATCTCTCTCTGGTTAACTATCGATAATCTGTGCTGATAAGTAAACTCAATGGGATCTTCCAGCGTAATAACATGCGCTTCCCTGTTGTTGTTTATCATGTCGATTATGGAAGCAAGTGTTGTAGACTTTCCGCTTCCTGTAGGTCCCGTAACAAGTACCAGACCTCTTTTTTTCTTATATAGATCAATAACAGTCTCAGGTATTCCGAGACTCTCCGCAGTAGGAATCTCTGTAGCAACAACTCTGAAAGCCATTGCTATAGAGCCTCTCTGCTTAAAGATATTAAGTCTGAATCTTCCCACGCCCATAATCGCAAAGGACAAATCATGCTGACCGTTTTCTTCAAGCATCTGCTTCTGTTTATCATTTGTAACTTCATGTGCGATTTCCTGAGTGTCGCTCGGCATCATCTTGCCATAGTTTTCCATGGCTATGAGTTTGCCGTTAAGTCTCATCTTAGGCGGCAGACCAACGGTAATATGCACGTCAGAAGCGCCTTTTAACTTTGCTTCCTTCAGGATTTCTTCAATTTTAGACATATACTTCCATCCCTGTTCTGATATATTCTATTCGTACATGCATCAAGTGACGCTATATTCATCACAGCATAATGCGCACTTTCACACGTACTCAGGCTCTTCCACAGCAATTCCGAGACCTTTGATCTTGTTCAGATCCATCATGTATCTGTTATCCATGGTCTTCATAATATCTATGATCTCAATATCACCGTATGCCCTTCTATTTGAAAGGTCGATAATGCTGTTGTCCTTAAAACTCAAAACAGTTGGACGAAGGAAATCAAGATCGTTTGTCTTGATAACCAGTGCTTTCTCGCCGGTATTAAGCTCAACGCTCACTCCCGGAACAAGAATGTTGAGGGAATCCACAAGTCCCTGTACGACTCTCGGGTCAAAGACATCACTTCTCTGCATCATCCTTCTGATAACGAGAACTTCCGAAATCGGCGCATCATCTACTCTCGCAGCCGTTTCCTTATCGAATATTCCCGCAACTATAAGTATTTTCGCAGACAAAAGAGTCTTTGAAATATCTACGTCATTCCCTTTTCTGTAGTCTAGCAGCACCTTCCTCGCCTGATTGCACGCTCTTTTTACATTGGGCAGCGAAGAAAATGCATCATCTATGATAGGATATCCTGCCATCTCATGGGCATCTATCGTATTTATCTCTTCAGGTGTACACTTAAGCTTGGACTGAAGTTCTGCGGAAAGAGTGAGCTTTCCGATATCATGTATAACACCTGCCATAACTGCCTCGTTTTGATCTGAAAGCGAAGCATTCAAAGAATGTGCTATCATCGCTGAAATGATACCCACATTCAGGCTGTGTTTGTAGATATAATCCTCAGTGCTTCTAAGTCCCTGCTGGAAAGTAATCTTCTTTTTAAGATTACCGTAATTCTTTATTATCTGCGCACAAATATTCGGAAACTTCTCCTGTTTGTGCACCTTAACAATGTGCGCAAGCTCCTCCATGATCTCGTGATACATAACCGTCTGAAAACGCTCAAACTCAATATCATCCTGAGTCATAGGCGGAACAGGCTCCGCGGGTTCAAGAATGAACACACCAATAAGCCCAAAGTTCCTAATATTCTCAATACTCTGCGTATCCTTAAGAACATGAGCCCTATCATATAAAAGTGCGCCTTTCCTACTGTATATCGGTCTTGCAAGTCTCATCCCCGGTCTAAGTTCATCACACTTAATAAAAAGCATGGTAAATATTTCCTCCCTATATACAAAGCATAACACCCCTATTTATACACTAATTATCGCGCTATCATGCGGAAAAATCAATATATTAAAGAATGACTTATCCTATATTTTCGCTTAAAAAGCACATTTTAAAATTTTAAGTTAATTCATCAAGCGTATTTCCATAAGATGAAAGGAACTCATTTACAAAATCAAGAACCTCGGGAAGCTCCATATACAAGCTTCTTACCGACTTTTCCGTACTCTCTTTTGCAGTCCTGAATTCATTGTTTCCGGCTCCCGTCTCCGCCATGCACTTGATCAGCGCAGAAAGCTTGTCCGCTGCTTTTACAAGGCGTCTCATATATCTCTCATCCTCGTTGTCATCAGCCTTGAACACCTGCTCAAAAGCCGGCTTAAGATCCTCCGGAAGTTTTTCCAGAAGCTTATCGTCTGCGATCGCCTCAACCTGCTTGTATGCAGTCTTTAATTCCTTGTTGTAATACTTAACGGGAGTAGGAAGATCTCCTGTTATTATCTCGGAAGCATCGTGATAAAGCCCAACCAGAGCCGCCTTATTGGCATCAAGGTGTCTTCCGTATCTTGTATTTCCGATAACACAGAGGGCGTGAGCTATCATCGCAACTTCCATAGAATGTTCGCAGAGATTCTCCTGCCTCGTATTTCTCATGAGCGCCCATCTGTCTATATATTTCATTCTTGAAATCAGTGCAAAAAAATTGTAATTCATTTTTTCTCCCCTAACTAATGTCATATAAAGCAACTATATCATCAGAATAAAAAGTCCGCCATTATCGTGTTACACACATCAAGCCCCTGCTCGGACAATTTAAGATATGCCGTCTTCTCTTTGTCATCCGTGATATTCATATCCTCATCGCAAAGCTCCAGAAACGTCATCAAAAGATATTTGTCGATTACTTCGTCATAAACATCAAACACAGTTTTTCCGAATTCTCTTTTGAAATCGGCAGTGCGTATCCCCTCGGTAAGCCTGAGTCCAAGGAACATGAACTCCTCCATCTGTGCCTTCACGGAAAGCTCCTCCGTATCTCTTTTTATTATATCGGAAGAAGTCAGGTATTCCTTGAGGTCCCGAGTATTATTAAAGCGCACATTATCGATCAGAGACGCCGCACCAAGACCTACTCCGAGGTAATCCCCTCTTTTCCAGTAAACCTTGTTGTGCCTGCACTCGAATCCGTCTTTCGCATAATTTGATATCTCATACCTATGATAGCCATGTTCTAACAGCATCTCAGCAGTCTTATGATACATATCCCTGTCAGCCTCTTCGTTTGGAAGATCAAGATCCATGTCAAAAAAAGGAGTTCCTTCCTCAATGATCAGGCTGTAAGCCGAAATATGCTCAGGGCTTAACTTCACAGCCCTACTTAAAGTGTTCAGATACGATTCCACACTCTGCCCCGGAAGCGCACTCATAATATCAATATTTATATTGTCAAAGCCCGCTCTTCTAGCATCTTCATAGGTTCTAAGCGCAGTCGCCGAATCATGTATTCTTCCAAGCTTTTTGAGCTCCTCGTCATTAAACGACTGTATACCGATGCTAAGCCTGTTAAATCCTGCATCCTTATAGCTTCGCATCTTGTCAAAAGAAGCTGTACCCGGATTAAGTTCAAGACTAATCTCCGCGTTTTCAGATAGCCTGTAGTTTTCTTTTATATCCGACAAAATATCGCAGATATATTCCGCCTTAGGCAAAGAAGGTGTCCCTCCTCCGAAGAACACCGTTTTTACCTCTCTGTCTCTATAATCACCCGCACCCTCCTTTAGTTCTTTTGAAAGTGCCTTAAAATAATCCTCCATAAGGCTTTCTTTATCGCCAAATGACAAGAAATCGCAGTAAAGGCACTTCCTCACACAAAAAGGTATGTGCACGTATAAAGATAGTTCGTTATTCATTTAAAATGCCTCATAAAACACTTAAACAAGTTTTCGAATTCACCTGATCAATCCGTGCTGTCAAGCTTAAGGACACTCAAGAATGCTGCCTGCGGAACTTCAACGTTACCGATCTGGCGCATCTTCTTTTTACCCTCTTTCTGCTTCTCAAGAAGCTTCTTCTTACGGGTAATATCACCGCCGTAGCACTTCGCAAGGACATCCTTTCTGTATGCTTTTACAGTCTCTCTCGCGATTATCTTGCCGCCGACTGCTGCCTGAATAGGCACTTCAAAAAGATGCCTCGGTATCTCTTCCTTGAGCTTCTCGCACATCTTGCGTCCACGCTCATAAGCGCCGTCCTTGTGCACGATGAATGAAAGAGCATCGACTTCTTCCCTGTTAATAAGGATATCAAGCTTAACAAGTTCCGATCTCTCATAGCCCTTGAGCTCATAATCAAATGAAGCGTAGCCTCTGGACCTTGACTTAAGCGCATCGAAGAAATCGTAGATAATCTCATTAAGTGGAAGCTCGTATTTAAGAATTGCTCTTGTCTGCTCAATGTAATCCGTGCTTATATATTTGCCTCGTCTCTCCTGACAAAGCTGCATTATAGCTCCGACATAATCTGTAGTAACCATGATCTCGCCGTTTACCATAGGCTCTTCCATGTAGTCGATCTCTGTAGGATCGGGAAGATTTGAAGGATTGGTAAGATCAAATACCGTTCCGTCATTCTTGTGAACCTTATAAACAACGCCGGGCGCTGTTGTAACAAGGTTAAGGTCATACTCTCTCTCAAGTCTCTCCTGAATTACCTCAAGATGGAGAAGTCCCAAAAATCCTGCTCTGAATCCAAATCCCAGAGCCTGTGATGTCTCGGGCTCATAGAATAAAGAAGCATCATTAAGCTGGAGCTTTTCAAGTGCATCCCTAAGGTCTGAGTAATGTGCCGAATCTGCAGGATAAAGTCCGCAGTATACCATCGGCATAACTTTTTTATATCCGGGAAGTGCCTCTGCACAAGGGCTTGTCGAATCAGTTACGGTATCACCAACTCGTGTATCCTGAATATTCTTGATAGATGCTGTGAAATATCCAACATCTCCCGCTGAAAGTTCATCATTTGGAATAAATCTTCCGGGTCCGAAATATCCTACTTCTACAACTTCGGATTCTGCTCCCGTAGCCATGAAGCGCACTTTCATGCCCTTCTTAAGAACTCCGTCTCTTACTCTCACAAATACGATAACGCCTCTGTAAGAATCATATATACTGTCAAAAATAAGCGCTGTAAGAGGCTTTCCCGCATCTCCTGTAGGTGCAGGTATCTTATTTACAACTGCTTCAAGAACATCCTCGATTCCTATTCCGTTTTTTGCCGAAATAAGTGGAGCGTCCTGAGCCTCTATACCTATTACATCTTCTATCTCATCCTTAACTTCCTGTGGCTGTGCACTTGGAAGATCTATTTTATTAATAACCGGAAATACATCAAGATCATGGTCAAGCGCCATATACACGTTTGCAAGTGTCTGAGCCTCAACACCCTGAGTGGCGTCAACTACAAGAATTGCTCCGTCACACGCCGCAAGGCTTCTTGAAACCTCATAACCAAAGTCCACATGTCCCGGAGTATCAATCATATTGAAAGTATACTCTTCGCCATCCTTAGCCTTATATATCATTCTGACAGCCTGAGACTTGATTGTGATTCCTCTCTCCCTCTCGATATCCATATTATCGAGAACCTGCTCCTGCATCTCTCGTTCCGTCAGTGTTCCGGTCTCTTCAATAATTCTGTCGGCAAGCGTGGACTTACCGTGATCTATATGTGCTACTATACAAAAATTTCTGATCTTGCTCTGATCTAAATGTGACATAATTAAACTCCCGATTCCAGCCAAAGAACCATCGTCCCGGCAGATTTATTTATTCTCTATATCGCCTATTATCTTAATCTGATATTCACGGCTGATTCTCATCATATTTGAAATAAAGTCCGTATATTCAGCCTTAAGCGATTCATCCATTCCTTCTGTAAGCCTCTCGATCACTGCCTTCTCTCTGTCCGGCTTATATATCTCATCACCATTTTCAGCCTTAATAAGCGCAATATCATGAGCTATAGCCATACGTTCGATAAAAAGCTTCTTCAGCCCGTCATCGACTTTATCTATTCTTGTTCTAAGTTCATCTAACGT
>JAFZQT010000130.1 GCA_017620235.1 Butyrivibrio sp.
CCGGCCTTTCCAGGCACAAACGAACAGGCTATATAATCGCATAATGTAAGAGTAAATTCCACATAAAATGAAGTGGAATTAGGCGTAAGACTAAATTCTACTATAACCCCTTTGAAGTGGAATTTAATTTTTCACTTCAGGATTGATTGGTAATGACTAATCAATAAAAAATAATGCTTGACAACATATATATGTGAGTGTAAAATCATAAAACATAAAGACAAGGGCGTCTTAGAGAATAACTCTAAGGCGCTTTTTCTGTTTTTGGGGCTGTAACTGTGTGTTTATGCCCTTATGCAATCAGTATAGTATTTCCGGAGTATTATATCTTTGATTGTATACAAGTATTCGTGGATTAAAGAATATTTGTGGAATCGTTGAAGAATCGATGAATGAAGCGGTTTTTCAAAGAAGCGATTCATAATATAAAAATAAATATCAATTCTGATGCAATGGGGCATCAACCGTCTACAAGATGAGTGGGCGGCTGATGTCCCATTGTTTTTTGTTCAAGAAAGAAAAACATTGAACAAAAAGGGAGAGGAGAATTTGTATGAGTGAAGAAATCTTAAGTTCAATAGACAGTACAGTATTTGGTGTCTGGTTCCTCATCGGAGCAGCACTTGTATTCTGGATGCAGGCCGGATTTGCGATGTGTGAAGCAGGTTTCACAAGAGCAAAGAACACCGGAAACATCATTATGAAAAACCTTATGGACTTTTGTATAGGTACCGTGGTTTTCATTTTAATCGGTTTTGGTCTTTTCCTTGGAGAAGACATCGTTGGAATAATCGGAAAGCCCGGTTTTGATATTTTTACAAACTATGCAGGTTTTGATTGGTCCAACTTCGTATTTAACTTGGTATTCTGTGCGACAACAGCAACAATCGTTTCAGGATCCATGGCTGAGAGAACAAAATTCTTATCATACTGTGTATACTCAGCAGTTATCTCAGCAATTATTTATCCTATCGAAGCTCACTGGACATGGGGCGGCGGATTCCTTTCACAGATGGGATTCCACGATTTCGCAGGTTCTAACTGCATACATATGGTAGGTGGTATTTCAGCCCTTATCGGTGCAGCAATCCTCGGACCCAGAATTGGTAAGTTTGAAAGAGATAAGAATGGAAAAGTTACTAAAGTAAATGCTTTTCCCGGACATAACCTTGTAGCTGCATCACTTGGTGTATTCATCCTTTGGCTTGGATGGTACGGATTTAACGGAGCAGCTTGTACATCAATCGATCAGCTCGGATCGGTATTTGTAACTACAACAATTGCACCCGCACTTGCAACAGTAACATGCATGATCTTCACATGGGTAAAATATGGCAAGCCTGATGTTTCAATGTGTCTCAACGCTTCACTTGCAGGTCTTGTAGCTATCACAGCTCCTTGTGATGTAACAGATGCATTTGGATCAATAGTAATCGGTATCGTAGCAGGACTTCTTGTTTGCTTCGGTGTTTGGTTCCTTGATTACAAGCTCCACGTTGATGATCCTGTAGGAGCAGTTGCAGTACATTGCTTAAACGGTATCTGGGGAACACTTGCAGTTGGTCTCTTTGCTACAAATACAGCACCCGGATATTCAATAGCTGATTCAGCAGGAAATGAGCTCGTAGGTCTTTTCTACGGCGGTGGATTTAAGCTCCTTGGCTTACAGATCATTGGTCTTGTTTGCACAGCAGCTTGGACGGCAGTAACTATTACGATCACATTCCTTGCAATTAAGAAAATCATTGGACTCAGAGTTACAGAGGAAGAAGAGATACTTGGTCTCGATTCAACAGAGCATGGTCTTGCATCCGCTTATTCAGGATTTGCAATCATGGATGTTTCAAACACTCTGAACATGTCAATTAACGAAAATACAGACCTCGGAGTAAGTTCTTACGAAGAGGCTTCAGAAATACAGAAGCAAGCTTCAGTGCCGGTTGTTACGGCACCTGTACATACAGAATCAGGAATACATAAAGTTGTTGTTATCGCTAAGTTGTCCCGCTACGACAAACTGAGACGTGCGATGAACGAACTCGGCGTAACCGGGATGACTGTTACTCAAGTCATGGGTTGCGGCATCCAGAAAGGCTCAGGCGAGATGTATCGTGGAGTTGAGATGGACGCAACCCTCCTTCCTAAGATTAAGTTGGAAGTGGTTATCAGCAAGATTCCTGTAGGAGATGTAATTGAAGCTGCTAAGAAAGCACTTTATACAGGTCATATAGGAGATGGAAAGATCTTCGTATACAGTCTCGACAACGTTGTTAAGATCCGTACCGGTGAGGAAGGTGCAGCTGCGTTAGCCGACGTTGAATAAATAAAGTACAAATATATTTGCATGCGAGCACTATGGCAAAGTAAATTGCTATAGTGCTACAATGCGGATTTTTTGATAAAAAAGATACACCGGGAGGAAGGATAAAGTATGTGCGCAATTCTTACATACGCTAGAGCAGATGTTGCTCAGGAATTTTTTGAAGAAATGTTATATAAGACACATTCAAGAGGACCCGACATGTCGAGAACTCTGAAAGTAGCCGAAGGGTGGATGGGATTTAACAGACTGGCCATCATGGGGCTAAATGAATCGGGAATGCAGCCCTTTTCATTGAACGGAAACGTAGTTATATGTAACGGAGAGCTATACGGATTTGAATATCTAAAGAAATATCTCATTTCCCTGGGCTACAACTTTAAAAGTGAAAGTGATTGCGAGATACTGCTTCCTCTTTATGAGAGGCTCGGAACAAAAATGTTCGGTATGCTGGACGCCGAGTTTGCATGCGTGATCTACGATGCGGAAAAGAAACAGTTTATAGCCGCAAGAGATCCGATCGGTATCAGACCTCTCTATTACGGATACGATGATGAAGGATACATTGTTTTTTCATCAGAACCAAAGAATATAACAGGTGTATGTCGGAAGGTAATGCCTTTCCCGCCCGGACACTATTATGCGGACGGGGAGTTTGTATGTTATAGAGATATGACTGCCGTAAAAGAAATTTCGACAGACAACCTTGAAGTCATAACTACCAAGATTCACGACAAGCTCGTCAACGGAATAGAAAAAAGACTTGATGCGGATGCACCAGTCGGATTCCTTCTTTCCGGAGGACTTGATTCATCACTTGTTTGCGGAGTTGCCGCAAGATTGTCGGATAAGCCGATTGAAACTTTTGCAATAGGAATGGACATCGATGCGATAGATCTTAAGTACGCAAGAGAAGTTGCTGAGTACATTCACAGTAATCACCACGAAGTCATCATAACAAAAGATGATGTGTTAAACGCTCTTGAGCCTGTTGTTGAGGCGCTTGGAACTTACGACATTACTACGATAAGAGCTTCCATAGGAATGTATCTTTTGTGCAAATGGATACATGAGAACACAGACATCAAGGTAGTGCTTACAGGTGAGATCTCAGATGAGCTCTTTGGATATAAGTACACCGATTTCGCACCAAATGCCGAAGCCTTCCAGGCAGAGGCAAAAAAGAGAGTGAGAGAGCTTCATATGTATGACGTCCTTAGGGCGGACAGATGTATCAGCGTAAACTCACTTGAAGCAAGAGTTCCGTTTGGCGATCTTGATTTTGTAGATTACGTAATGAGCATAGATCCTGAGAAGAAGCTCAATACATACGGAATCGGAAAATTCCTTTTAAGGAAAGCATTTGAAAAAGATGAAGTTATCCCAAGATCGATCCTTATGAGAGAGAAGGCAGCGTTCTCAGATGCTGTCGGACATTCACTCAGGGACGACCTTATGGAATATGCTGACGGGGCATACTCGTTTGCAGATCTTGAAACAAGAAAAAAGAAGTACACTCATGCAACTCCGTTTACTAAGGAGTCTCTCCTGTACAGAGAACTGTTTGAGAAGTATTATCCCGGTCAGTCAGATATGGTAATTGATTTTTGGATGCCCAATAAGAGCTGGGAAGGATGCAATGTTGACGATCCGTCCGCAAGAGTTCTTTCAAACTACGGAGCATCAGGAAAATAAATTTAAAAAATGGAGGAAAATAAAATGATCGATGCAGAAAGATTAACAGAAGAATTTGGATGTCTTGTTTTTAATGACAAGGTTATGAAAGACAGGCTTCCTAAGGACATATACAAAGCAGTTCATAAGACAATTGAGAAAGGAACACACCTTGAACTCGATGTTGCAAACTGCGTAGCAGCAACTATGAAGGAGTGGGCTGTTGAGAACGGTGCAACACACTTTACTCACTGGTTCCAGCCTATGACAGGACTCACAGCTGAGAAGCACGACAGTTTCATCTCACCTACAGATGACGGCAGGATAATCATGGAATTTTCAGGAAAAGAGCTTGTAAAGGGTGAACCCGATGCTTCAAGTTTCCCTTCAGGAGGACTTAGAGCAACATTCGAAGCAAGAGGATATACAGCTTGGGATCCTTCATCACCGGCATTCATTAAGGATGGATCTCTTTACATTCCTACAGCATTCTGCTCATACGGCGGAGAAGCTCTTGATAAAAAGACACCTCTCTTAAGATCAATGGAGGCTCTTTCAAGAGAAGCTGTTAAGATGCTCAAGCTCCTTGGATATGAGGATGTAAACAGAGTAAATACAACAATCGGTTCAGAGCAGGAATATTTCCTTATCGATAAAGATTTCTATAAGAAGAGAAAAGACCTTCTTTTCACAGGAAGAACACTTATTGGAGCACCTGCTTCAAAGGGTCAGGAAATGGAAGATCATTACTTCGGAGTTATCAAGCCTAAGGTATC
>JAFZQT010000131.1 GCA_017620235.1 Butyrivibrio sp.
CCGCAGAAATGCAGAACACCATCGAGCAGCTTGCTCACAGTGCAAGAGATCTCAGCAAAGTTGCAAACGAGTTGAGTGAACGGCTCGGTATCTTCAAGTAAAAAAACACAGGGGCGCCGTCAGCGCCCAATGTCATTTAGTTAACTAGCAACCACCTTAGAAGAAGTCATTAATCCTAGTCATTTTAGCTGGATTCTTGACTTCTTCTTTTCTACTTTGGTATTTTTTACATGCCAAAAAGACAGATTGCACATCTGTCGTACAAGATATAGAATGATTATGATTAAGCTACACGATATAGAAAACTCACCACGGCCTGCGGTTTGACTTTGCGAGGGTCTTTTCTGTTTGGTCTTACTGGTAACACATGTTTTTCTATAAGCTTAATCACTTCAGGTGGACTAAGTTGCCGCTTTTGTCTTAGGAATTCTCTGCAGACATAGATAGCAACCGTAAAGTTCACCTGTTTTGTTTTATCATTGGTTTTCATGTGTCGCACTACGTGGGACGTTATAAGTTCGCAATAATTGTACAAAAGAAGTCTTGAAAAAACCTCCTGCATTATATAATCAACCTTTTTGGCGTGAAAGCTTGTGAGCCCGATTGCATATTTCAATTCGCGAAATGAAGTCTCTATTCCCCATCTCATTCCATACAGTTTTTTTAATTCACTAGCGCAGAAATGCTCTCTGTCCAGATTTGTTATAACTGTCTCATAGTGATTATCGCTCAGTTCAAATCTCGCAATTCGAAACTTGATAGTATATGTCATATCACTTTTTAGCGGCAGAAAATCGAAAGATTGGTTCTGGGGCATAAACCTATATCCTAACGCCCTTGTCTCTTTAGTCTGCTTTCTTGTAAAAGTTATAGATATATCCGTATCAAACGTGGGCGTTGACGGAAGATTTAGCCCTGATGCCATGCCGTTGCTGTTTATATCTTTTATTCGAATCAGATAATTCCAACCTTTGTTTGCAGCATAGGCTATAAGATTATAGTTTTCGTATCCGCGATCAGCAATAAGTATTGCCTTTTCTATATTTGAGCGGTTCATCATGGTGATGCACGCTCGCATTTCCTGATAATCAGATGCTTTTTGGATAAGAGCATCTAAATATACCCTATTGAGAAGATCATATAATGCATTCAGGTGCAGATGGTTTGTGACGTCACCGAATTGATTGCTTATCCATGCAGTTTCCTTGTCCTGTGGATTTGTCGCAATACTTAGATTGCTGCCATCGCAGGCAAGCAGCCTGTACCCTTTATAAGTCGCCCCTTTTGGAGTGTTTCCTTGCGTAAATGTTTGAAATAGGTATTCAAAAGCTTCCGGTAACACCTTGGATCTTTGCTGAGTATACGCAGAAACCGAAGGAGTTTCTCCACTGAAATCGAAGAAATCCAGAAGCTCCTTGCTCAAGGTACCTCCACCTGAATTCAGAGTTATTCCTATAAATGTTTTGAAATCGATTTTACGAATCCTAGAAAAGTCTTTGCCGGGTCTCCTTAGGTATTTTGAAGGATTGGCAGATAACTCTGAAATGAGATTCTTTAGGGAATCTGTAACTTTTTGAACGTAGTCGCTCATATGTGTGTCCTCCTTGCAATTGGATTTACCTAATTACAAGGGCCGCTTTCGCTACCTCTAAAATATCATCAGTAGCGAAAGCGGCCGCATTGTTTGGCGACTTTGTCAACAGTTTTTTCAATTTTTTTAATAAAAAAAGACCCCTATACCGTTATGGTATAGAGATCTTTGTCCTGCCATCTTAACTAAATGACATTGCCTGCTGCGGTGGTCTTTTCTGATCTTTAAACTATAACCGTTATTTGATCAAGCCTGCTCGATTGAGCCTGTAGGGCAAACGGATGCGCATGTGCCGCAATCTGCGCACTTGTCAGCATCGATCTCGTAATGCTCAGCACCTTCAGCAATAGCGCCTGCAGGGCACTCGCCTGCGCATGCTCCGCAGCTTACACAACCGTCATTAATCTTGTATGCCATTTTTCAGTTCCTCCTTTTAGGGTGTATAAATTATGTTTGTTATATGGACCACGGTGTTAACCGGATCTTACATCTTAAAAAGTATTGATATTTGTCCGCCTCTGGTATATAATCCCTCACGTAAAAACGTTAGGAGGTACTCATAATGATCAATAAAAACATGACCATCAACGAGATATGCAAGGTCAACCAGAATATCATCGCAATCCTGCTCAATGCCGGAATGCACTGTGTAGGCTGTCCTTCAGCACAGGGCGAGACTCTTGAAGAGGCTGCCATGGTTCACGGACTTGATGCCGACGAACTTGAGCGCCAGATAAATGCTTATCTTGGTGAATAGACTATAAAACGATCAGTTTTAGATATCCGGGAAGATCCCGGATATTTTTTTGCACAGAGTGGACGAAAGAAATGCTCCGGGTTACCTTTTAAGCTTTGCAAGCTTCTTCACAGCGGAATCTTTGATGATCTTTGTAAAGTGCTCGTCATAGTACTCTACGGAAGCGTACCTTGTCTGTTCGGGAATGCCGTATTCGGCAGCTATGTTGCAGACTTTGTTGAAGGTCTCTCCGGAATTTAGAGAAGCAACATTAAGCACGAGATAGTATCTCTCGTCAACATCGTCTTTGTAAAGAGAGTTCTTTCCGGTGTAGAAAGGCTCAACGATGCTTGAAAAACCGATCACTTCGTTAAGAGAATCAAAGGCGAAGCACTTTCGGAC
>JAFZQT010000019.1 GCA_017620235.1 Butyrivibrio sp.
GTCCCATAGCTACACGCTGTCTCTGTCCACCGGAAAGAGCCTTAGGCTTACGATCAAGGAGCTTGTCAAGATCAAGGATCTTAGCTGCCTCTTTAACCATCTTATCTATTTCAGGCTTCGGAACCTTTCTAAGCTTAAGTCCGAATGCCATGTTATCATATACTGTCATATGAGGATACAGAGCGTAGTTCTGGAATACCATCGCAATATCTCTGTCCTTAGGCTCTACATCATTAACTACTCTGTCACCGATCTTAAGAGTACCTGATGTGATGTCCTCAAGTCCTGCAATCATACGAAGAGTTGTTGACTTTCCGCATCCTGAAGGTCCTACGAAAATAATAAATTCTTTATCCTCAATCTGAAGGTTGAAATTCTTAACAGCTTCAAATTTGTTGGGATATACTTTGCAAACATTTTCAAGTGATAAACTTGCCATAACCTTTAATTCCTCCTAACTATTACATAGCTTATGATAGAATTCAGTATAGCTTTGAAGCACCTTATTTACTATTCACTTATTTCACAAAATTTTTATTATTCATTAGCAAATGTGCTCATTGACCTGAAAATACATTTCCAATTCCGTAATGTTGACGAATAATTTTAACTATCTATATGCAACTTGCCAATCATTCACTTTTTTCTTCTTCATCCAATTCGTCAAGCTTTCTGATAGCGGCATTCATCTCCTCTTCTTCAGAAATTTCCTCTTCTTTAGGCTCAAACCTCTTGAATGTCGGATTGTACAAGATCGCGCAAATATACGCAGGTCCTGCTATTCCGACAAGTACAAATATAGGCACAAATTTAATATCAAAGAAATATGCCAGAACAACCGGAAGAAGCGATGCTGCTGCCATTGCCAAAGATCTGGGAAATGCAACGATCGTCAATATAAATGCATTCTTTATTGTCTTTATGTTGGTATTTACAAATTTTGAAAGAAGCGGGAAGATATAAAGTCCCACCATGTATAAAAAGACAAACATAGCAAATACAACATATCTGTAGAATCCGCCTCTGTTTCTAAGAATGAGGAAATCAAGAACTAACATTCCGCCTACAAAGAACTTGATCACCTGAAGAATAATTCCCTGCTTAAAGTTCTCCTTGAATGATTTGAAGAATGTCTTTGTAACATAGCTCTCCTCGTCTCTAACCATTTTCAGAAGAACAAAATGCATCGCAGTCAAAGCAGGACCGCATATTGTAGACAGCGGTATTCCTATTATCCATGCCCACATTACTGCTGCCACAAAAACATCATAACTAAACTGTCCTCCCTCTGTCATAAGCGGTGAAACAGCCGGTCCCAAGATCATAACCTGCTCTATCATAAGTGGTACTGCAAATATAAGAGTAAGTATATTGAGCCACATAACATCAGCAAGTCTTGAAAGTCCAGCCACAAAGGGGCTGTCTAAGCTAAAAAATTTTCCCATTTTTCATAACCTCAATTCCATCGGTGTGAATTTTATTCCGTCAGCAACCGTCTCTTCATGCGTGTCTCTAAATCCCAACCTGTGATAAAATCCGATCGCATACGGTGATGAATTAACTGTGAGTTTATCCAATCCCTCTTCAGTCAAAACATAGTCAGAAACAAATTTAATAAGGGCACTACCAATTCCATTGCAATGGCAGTCCCCATCAACAAACAAAAGCGATATATGTGTTTTTTCTCTTACTGTGAGCATACCCAGACATTGATCGCCACAAGTTGCAACAAACAACTGATAGTGTCCTGCCACAAACATCTTGTGAAGATTATCGTCCGTCACAAAATTATGAAAGTTCTTTATACCTTCTTCTGAATAATCAGGGGCGTCAAACTTGGCGAAAGTTTCCCACGCAAGTTTCATCGCCCCATCCCAATCAGAATTATATGCACATCTAACGATTACCTTTGATGTATCAATTTTCACCGTTTAACACTTTCTTGATCCAATCCAACTGGTCTGCAAAAACTTTTTCTCTTCCGATTTCCTGCTGAAGTTCATGACGCATGCCGTCATAAATCTTTATATCAACATTCTTCATCTGTAGCTGTAACCTGTATATATCGTAAAGCCTCTTAAGAGCATCTCCGTAACTGCACACAGGATCTTCACTTCCTCCGGTTATGAGCACGGGAAGATTCTTAGGAATGTCCTCCATCCTGTCCTCATCCTGTATTCTCTTTAAAAGCTCCGACATCGTCTTGAATCCATTAAGTGTAAATACAAAGTTGCACGCAGGATCCGCGATATACTTTTTTATGCTCTCTTCATTATGCGATAACCAATCAAAAGGAGTTGAAGGTTTCTCAATCTTTCTAAGGTACCCATTAAAAGCCATATTATTTATCATTTTCGAGCGATGTTTCTCACCGAAAAAGAACTGAAGAAGACCTATCCAGAAATTCATAGCACCGAGTGTTCCTCTTGTCGTATAGGCTGTTCCCTGAATTATGGCTCCCTTTATTCCTGTTCCGTATCGTGTCATATATTCTCTTGCAATGAATGAACCAAAGCTATGACCAAGGATAAAAACGGGTACTCCCGGAAACTCCTCCTGCGCCATCTTCTTTAGTCTGTGCGCATCGCGTACCAAAACTGTTGCAGGGTCATTCTTACAAAAATATCCATAGGCACCGCTTGGTGGATTAACCGACTTGCCATGTCCCAGATTATCATTACCAATAACCATTATGCCGTTTTCTGCCATAAAACGGGCATATTCATCATAGCGGCCGGTGTACTCCTGCATTCCGTGAATTACCTGAAGAATCGCAATCGGCTGCCCCTCGGGAATCCATCTTACTGCGTTAAGCATGGTCTGTCTGTCACGTGATTTGTAAGTCAGTTCCTCTTTGCGTACCATAAGAAATCCCTCCCAACATGTTTGGTTTTACATTCATACATATATGATAACACGAATCGCAACTAAATTATCAACAGATTTCAGCTCCAGCGGGCATTGCTTTCTCAGGTGTCATGAGTGCAAGATTGCCTTCTGCGTCCTCTGCGCAAAGAAGCATTCCCTCAGACATAACTCCTGCAAGCTTAGCAGGCTTAAGGTTCACAAGAACCATTACTTTCTTGCCTACCATCTCCTCCGGAGAATAATACTTTCTGATACCGGATACGATCTGCTTTACCTGACTTCCGATCTTAACCTGTGAGCAGAGAAGCTTCTTTGACTTCGCTACTGCTTCACATTTGATTATCTCTCCAACCTGGAACTGCATAGCTCCAAACTGCTCGTATGTAATCTCATCCTTTGCAGGAATATCTATAACTGCACCTTCAGCTTCTTTATCTGCTTTTGCAGGAAGTGGAGCAAGTCCGGCTTTAGCAAGGTTCTCAGCTGCCTTTTTCTGTGCAGCTTCATACTCTGCCTTCTGTTTCTTTGTTATCTCTGCAGCTTTCTCAAGAACATCCTTAAGATCTTTTCTCGCAAAGAGCATTTCAGGATTCTCTGAAACCTTTGTTCCACTCTTATACAAGCCAAACTTATTAAGAGTATCAAAATCTCTGTCTGATGCATTGATCTGCTTTTTGATCTTTGCTGCAGTCTCAGGCATAAACGGATCGAGAAGAGCCGCACCTATTGAAATAGATTCAACAAGGTTATAAAGAACAGTTGAAAGTCTGTCTTTCTTGCTCTCATCTTTTCCAAGAATCCAAGGCTCAGTCTCATCTATATATTTGTTACATCTCTTAAAGAGTGTAAATATCTCTGTGAGCGCATCTGCAACTCGAAGCTCGTCCATCTTAGCTTCAACCTTGTCATAACAACCTGTAACAACAGCTTTAAGGTCATCATCAACAGCTTCTTTTACACCCTTGTCTGCCAATACTCCGCCGAGATACTTGTTGCTCATAGCGATTGTACGGTTTACAAGGTTACCGAGTGTGTTTGCAAGGTCTGAGTTAAATCTCTCAACCAAAAGATCCCATGTGATAACACCATCGTTTTCAAAAGGCATCTCATGAAGAACAAAGTATCTGACAGGATCTACTCCAAACAAGCTTACAAGGTCATCTGCGTAGATAACGTTTCCTTTAGACTTACTCATCTTCTCACCGCCCTGCAAAAGCCAAGGGTGTCCAAAGATCTGCTTTGGAAGTGGCTCGCCGAGTGCCATAAGGAATATAGGCCAATAAATAGTATGGAAACGAATAATATCTTTTCCGATAAGGTGAAGATCTGCGGGCCACCACTTCTTGTACTCTTCTGAGCTGTTGCCCTCTGCATCATATCCGATACCTGTTATATAGTTTGAAAGTGCATCAAGCCACACATAAACAACATGCTTATCATCGAAATCTACAGGGATTCCCCACTTAAATGATGTTCTTGATACGCACAGATCCTGAAGTCCGGGAAGAAGAAAGTTATTCATCATCTCATTCTTTCTGGAAACAGGCTGAATAAACTCAGGATGTGTGTTGATGTAATCGATCAGTCTGTCAGCATATTTGCTCATCTTGAAGAAATATGCCTCTTCCTCTGCGGGATGTACTTCGCCGCCACACTCAGGGCACTTACCGTCAACAAGCTGTCCCTCAGTATAGAAAGCCTCACACTCTGTACAGTACATTCCCTTATAAGAACCCTTATATATATCTCCCTGATCGTAAAATCTCTTAAAAATCTTCTGAACCTGCTTTACATGATCATCGTCTGTTGTACGGATGAATCTGTCATAAGAAGTATCCATGAGATTCCAAAGTCCCTTGATAGTATCGGATACTCCGTCTACAAACTCTTTTGGAGAATTACATCCTGCCTCGATTGCTCTTGTCTCAATCTTCTGACCGTGCTCATCTGATCCTGTCTGAAAATGAACATCAAATCCGTCTCTTCTTTTATATCTTGCTATAGCATCTGCAAGCACTATCTCATAGCTGTTTCCGATATGAGGCTTTCCAGATGTATAGGCTATTGCTGTAGTTATATAGTATTTTCCTTTATTCTGCATTATATTCATCCCTTCTAAAAATATTACCAACAGAGCAGTTCATATCCCGTCTCAGTAACAACAAGTTCCACTTCCCACTGCGCCGACGGTTTAAGATCTGCTGTATATACGGTCCACTCGTTTTCTTCATCGACAAAAAATTCATCTGTTCCCATATTTACCATGGGCTCTATCGTAAATACCATTCCGGGCACCATTATCATACCGGTTCCGGGTTTGCTGACAAAGCTGACATAAGGCTCTTCATGGAAATCATTTCCACAGCCATGTCCACCTATCTCTTTTACGACAGTATATCCGTTATCAAGCGCATGCTGATGAACAGCGTGTCCCATATCGCCAATTGGTGTCCACGGGATAACTGCTTTTAGCCCCTCTTCCAGGCACTCTTTTGTAACATCAACAAGTCTCTTCTTTTCCGGAGAAACATCACCTATGCAAAACATTCGCGAAGAATCGGAGTAATACCCGTCAAGAATTGTTGAACAATCAACATTTATGATATCGCCATCCTGTAAAATAATGTCTTCAGACGGGATTCCATGACAAACTTCTTCATTTATTGAAGTACATACACTCTTTGGGAATCCTTCATAATTAAGATCTGCAGGTATACCGCCCATCTTTGTGGTTGTTTTATATACAATGTCATCAATCTCCTGAGTTGACATTCCTGCACGGATCTTCTCACCAATCTCATCAAGCACCGCCATATTTATAACAGCACTCTTTTTTATTCCTTCAATATCTTCCTGACTTTTTATCAATTTTCTTGATGGAACTATAAATCCTTTATGTTCAAGTTGAATAATCTTATCATCAAACGCGGCATGACATGACTTATATTTTTTACCGCTTCCGCACCAACACGGATCATTTCTTTCTAGTCTTTTATACATTCTTCGCCTTCTTACCTCTTCTTAATTTAACAAATATAGTATGCCTTTTCGCCTCCCAAATGTCAATTAACGCCACAGGCACATATGGCTTTTGTGCTTGTGGCGTTACACCTATTTCATTTAATATTATTCACTTCTCTCGCCGCCCTTATCGGCTCATAATCTTCGGGATCTGCTTCCACATATCCCTCATGCCTGTAGAACGACATCATCTTCTTGCCTTCTTCAGTTTCACCTATATTTATAAATGCCCGTTTAATGGCTTCTTTTAATGCTTCATCCATTACAGGCGACGTCTTGCTCACGCAAACGGTATCATTATAGATTCCGCTTGTAACACCGATAACCGCCGTTTCATCCCAGATATTGTAACTTCTTCCGAATTCGCTACGCCATCTTCCCTCAAAATCACGTCTAGCATCGGCATAGATACATATAACATCAAGTGCTTCCGACGCAAGCCCCTCAAACGCTGTACTGTACGTGTCTACTTCAGTTACATATTTGAGAGCGGTGATTTTCTTATTATACTTCTCTTTTAACCAGAGCGACGGGTAAAGGTATCCGGCAGGTGACGTTGAGTTCATTACTCCCCATCTAAGCAGATTAAGTTCTTCCCACGAAAGGGCTTCTCCATTATTTACCTTTGCCGCCATTGCCTGACCTCTAACCGAAGGTCCCGCAAGAATCAGTGCTCTGTAATATGTTACCGTCTTATCCGTTGTTCCTGTAGGTGTATTATCATTCCACACTCTGGGTTCATCGCTTTCAATCGACAGCCCTCTTCTCAGTGCAGTCAGTATTACATCACAATATTCTTCGTAAAGGACATATGTCGCCCCCGGTACAAAGCCTATATCAATATCTCCTATAGCAAGTTTTCGTCCTACCATCTCATAAGAGGATCCAACTTCTACGACCACATCTCTTACGTAGTAGCCTTGCTTGATCATTTCTTTCTTAAACAAGTTCTTGATCGTCTCACTTGCATTGAGGATTTCCTCCTCATCGACCGATTTCACAAATCCAATCGTAAGCTTTTGAACAGATTTCTCTGCTCGTTGAGATGGTGAAGAACAACTACATCCCATCAACATAGTTATGCATAAAAAAATGGCAACAACTACCGAAGCATATTTCCTCATAACGCCTCCACATCATGCTCTAAACCACATGATTTTTTTGGAAAAAATGGCTCATGCGCTATGCACATGAGCCACTTACAGCTTACAATAAAATTGTATTTTATTTATGCTATTTTGTCAATGTGTAGACTGTTATTCCGATAACTTCTTTCTGAATTTTATAATATTTTCAGAAATATTGCCTTTAAAAATACCCGAACCGGATACTATCACATTCGCTCCAGCCTCCAATATTTCCTCTACATTATCGATGTAAACGCCTCCATCAACTTGAATATCAACATCAAGCTTTCTTTCATCAATGAGCTTCCTAAGCATCCTGACTTTATCAAGACTTTCAGGTATAAGCTTCTGACCGCCAAATCCCGGTTCAACCGTCATGACAAGCACCATCTCAACCTTATCAAGATAAGGAATCACTGCTTCTACAGGCGTTCCCGGCTTAATTGCTATACCGGCTCTTTTCCCATATTTATGTATCTCGTCAATAACAGCTACGGGATCCTCCGCAGCCTCCTGATGAAAAGTTATGGAGTCTGCCCCAATATCCACAAAATCCTTTATATAACGTATTGGGTCCACTATCATCAAATGCACATCAAAAAGCTTATCGGTTATTCCCCTTATGCTCTTAACTATCGGCATTCCATACGAAATAGAAGGAACAAACATTCCATCCATGACATCAATATGTATGTAGTGGGTGCCAGCTTTATCGACTTCTTCGATCTGCGATCCCAGTCGTGTAAAATCAGCTGACAGAATTGAAGAACTCAATATATTCATTATTTAAGAAATTCCTTTACTGAAGCGTATACTCCATCTGCATCAAGACCATACTTATGAACAAGTTCACCTGCTGTTCCCGACTCACCGTACTTATCCTGCATTCCAAGCTTCTTAACAGGAGTAGGTGCGCTCTCTGAAAGAGCATCACTTACTGCACTTCCAAGTCCGCCGATAACAGAGTGCTCCTCAACAGTTACAACCTTGCCGGTCTTCTTTGCGGAAGCGATCACAAGTTCCTTATCAAGAGGTTTGATTGTACAGATATTGATAACCTCTGCTGAGATTCCGTCAGCAGCAAGCTTTTCAGCTGCTCCGATCGCTGAATCAACGCAGATACCTGTTGCAATAATAGTTACGTCTGTACCCTCTTTGATAACAGAACCCTTACCGATCTCAAACTTATAATCAGGTCTATCATTTATGATACTGCATGCAGCACGTCCGAATCTGATATAAACAGGTCCCTCATGCTCAAGAGCTGCGCGAACGCAAGCCTTTGCTTCAATATCATCTGCGGGACACATAACAACCATTCCGGGGATAACGCTCATAAGAGCAAAATCCTCATTACACTGATGGCTGGCTCCGTCCTCACCTACTGTGATTCCGGCATGTGTTCCACCAATCTTTACGTTAAGATGGGGATATCCAACTGAGTTACGAACCTGCTCAAAAGCACGTCCTGCAGCGAACATAGCAAAAGAACTAACAAAAGGAATCTTTCCTGTTGTTGCAAGTCCTGCTGCGATTCCCATCATGTTACACTCTGCGATACCGCAATCTATATGTCTCTCAGGAAACTTCTTCTGAAAAACAGCTGTCTTGGTTGATGCTGCAAGGTCTGCATCCAAAACAACGAGATTTGGAAACTCATCACCAAGCTCCGCAAGAGCATTACCATAACTTTCTCTTGTTGCAATCTTCTTTACTTCGCTCATAGTGCCGCACCTATCCTTTCCAATTCTTCCATAGCCTGCTTGTACTCGTCGTCGTTAGGAGCTTTTCCGTGCCATCCGGCCTGGTTCTCCATGAAGGAAACGCCTTTGCCCTTAACAGTGTGCGCTATGATTGCTGTGGGCATACCCTTTGTCTTCTTAGCTTCTTCAAAAGCAGCTTTGATCTCGTCAAAGTTATGTCCGTCTATATTAATTACATGGAAATTGAATGCTTCGAATTTCTTATCGATAGGGTAAGGTGAACATACCTTATCTACAGGTCCGTCAATCTGAAGACCGTTATTGTCTACTATAACAACCAGATTGTCCAGTTTGCGGAAGCCTGCAAACATAGCTGCTTCCCATACCTGACCTTCCTGAAGCTCTCCATCACCAAGAAGTGTATATACTCTGAAATCTTTGTTATCGAGTTTCGCTGAAAGTGCCATTCCACATGCTGCTGAGATACCCTGTCCGAGTGATCCGCTAGACATGTCAAGTCCGGGAAGGTACTGCATACTGGGATGTCCCTGAAGTCTGGAACCAAGCTTACGAAGCGTTGTCAATTCCTCTTTAGGGAAATAACCTTTTTCTGCCATTACTGAGTAAAGTCCCGGTGCACAATGTCCTTTTGAAAGAACAAAGCGATCTCTGTCCGGATCTGATACTTTTTTGGGATCTATATTCATTTCCTCAAAGTACAGATATGTAAAAATATCTGTTGAAGATAAAGATCCGCCCGGATGTCCTGCTCCGGCTGCATGAAGTGCTGTTATAATGCTCTTTCTTACTTCATTAGCCGTCTTTTGTAGTTCCTGATTGGTCATAGCCATATTGAATTATTCCTTTCCGTAATATTCAAAGACAAACTGCATTTTCAATGTATCACATGCCGCATTGTTCGTCTACAACGCAGTTTGTCTAAGTTTTATCATTTTGCTTTTTTCTGCCCATAATAGGCATTTGCACCATGTTTTCTAAAATAATGCTTATCTTGAAGGTCTGACGAAATTACACTTATCTCAGGGTTTAAGAACTCACTCCTGAGCGCCATCTTTGCAACTTCTTCTTCAACGGCAGCATTGTGAACCGCATTGGCTGCGTCCTCACCCCATGTGAAGACTCCGTGATTCTGACAAAGAACTCCGGGAACAGCCATAGGATCCTTGCCAAGGCGCTTAAATTCCTCAGCGATCGCAATTCCCGTATTCTTCTCATAATCTGACTCTATCTCAGCCTTTGTAAGAGCTCTTACACAAGGAATCTCTCCGTAGAAATAATCTGCGTGAGTTGTTCCATAGCAGGGGATTCCTCTTCCTGCCTGCGCCCAGCTTGTAGCATAGGGTGAATGTGTGTGAACCACACCACCGATTTCCTTAAATGCCTTATAAAGCTCAAGATGTGTAGGTGTATCTGATGAAGGAGAAAGCTCACCTTCAACCTTATTTCCGTCAAGATCCATTACCACCATATCATCAGGTGTCATCTTGTCGTACTCTACTCCGCTTGGCTTTATTACAAACAGTCCCTTTTCTCTGTCGATCTCGCTGACATTTCCCCATGTGAACAGAACTAGTCCGTACTTGGGAAGTAACATGTTTGCTTCATATACTTTCTTTTTAAGTTCTTCTAACATTTCTATACCCCGTATTCTTTACTTTTTACCTGAGTGATTCAACCGCTGCCTTCTCAACAGCAAGTCCTGCCGAATAATCCTTGATGAATTCATCAAAGCCTTTGACATCTTTTTCTTCAGGCTCACATGTTTCCACGCTTACATTAGTAAATACTTTGTCATTAAGATACTTCTCAAGGCTCTCGCCATCCTGCTTCTGCATCATGTAACCTGCAAGAATTGCCTGTCCCCAAGGACCGCCTTCACCTGCTGTCTCCATAAGCTTTATTGTTGTTCCGAGAGCTGCAGCCATAACCTTATCTCCTGCGCCTCTGATCTTGAAAAATCCGCCCTGTCCGAAGAAGAAATCAACATTCACTTTCTCTTCTTTTATGAGGATATCGTTTCCAAGCTTAAGAGCACCGAGTGCAGTATAAAGATGTGTTCTCATGAAGTTTGAGAGATTGAACACGTCATCGGGTCTTCTGACGAAAAGAGGTCTTCCTTCATTGAATCCCGTAATGCTCTCTCCCGAGAAGTAATTGTATGCAAGAAGTCCTCCGCAATCAGAGTCTCCCTCCATAGCCTTTCTATAGAGCCCACCATAGAGCTCATCATCGCTGATATCGTGTCCGATCAATTTAGCAAATTCTCTGAACAGCGATACCCACGCATTAAGATCTGAAGTACAGTTGTTGCAATGAACCATCGCAACCTGCTCACCTGACGGTGTTGTTACTATATCAAGTTCCGGATATGCCTTGGACAGATCATGCTCAAGTACAACCATCGAAAATACAGATGTTCCGGCTGAAATATTACCTGTTCTCTTTGCAACAGAATTAGTCGCAACCATTCCTGTTCCCGCATCTCCTTCAGGAGGACATACAGGCACGCCCTCTTTGAGCGTTCCCTCGGGATCAAGGAAAAGAGCTCCTTCTTTTGTAAGAACGCCGGCACGCTCGCCCGCGCAAAGTACCTTAGGAAGGATGTCACGAATCTTAATTCCCGCACTCTTTACCTCCGCAAGACTATCGAAAGTATCGAGCATTCCTGCATTGTAATCACAAGTAGCAGAATCAATGGGGAACATTCCCGAAGCATCACCAATACCAAGAACCTTCTCACCCGTAAGCAAAAGATGAATATAACCGGCAAGAGTTGTAAAGAAAGCAATCTTTCCAACATGCTCTTCCTTATTGAGAATTGCCTGATAAAGATGTGCAATACTCCATCTCTGCGGGATGTGGAATCCCAAAGCCTCTGTAAGTTTGTCAGAAGCTTCCTCTGTTATGGTATTTCTCCAGGTTCTGAACGGAACAAGAAGATTTCCGTCCTTGTCAAAAGGCATATATCCATGCATCATAGCGGAAACACCCATAGCTCCCACTGTGGTAAGATCTTCGCCGTACTTGTTCTTGACGTCCTCTTTAAGATCCTTATAACATGCTCTTACTCCTTCCTGGATGTAATCAAGTCCATACGTCCAGATACCGTCAACCAGCTTGTTTTCCCAGCTAAATGACCCTGATGCAAGAGAATTATACTCCTTGTCCGTAAGAACTGCCTTTATTCTGGTAGAGCCAAACTCTATGCCCAGAAATGTACTACCTTCGGCAATTGCCTTTTTTGCGTCACTCATAACTCCTTCTCCTTTTATCTTATTATTTGTAACCCTTTATTAAATAAGCCCTTTACTTCGAGAATAATAAAACAAATACTGCTGCATTATTCCGTTATATGGAGCATATTTATCAAAATTAAATCCGTTTGGATACTTGAGCTCAAGCACCCTGTTTATCCAAACATCTTTCGGAAAGGCATCAAGCCTGTGATACCCAAACAATATCTCACAGTTTGCCACCTTAACCCCAACGCCGAACATCCCCAATAGTCCGGCCATCAGTTCCTCATCAGAGGCATTTCCCCATTTATCAAGTCTAACCGCTCCGCTAGCCACATCAAGTGCAGCCTGCTTCACATATTTATCCCTGTAACCAAGGCTACAGGAAGAAAGTTTTTCGGCAGATAACCCTGCCAATTCTTCAGGTGTCGGAAAAGCATAGATCTTTTTTCCTTCACTGTCTGTACCAATATCTCTCGAAACCGCTGCGCAAAGCTTTTCTATCGAAGCCTTTATCGCCGGGATATTTTTTCTCTGAGATATTATGAAAGAGATCAACATCTCCCACGGATCCTGCCTGAGAATACGTATTCCCTTGCCAAATTCCGCAGCACAATACAGATAGTTGTCTTTTTCTTTATCTATCATCCCTCGTATCTTTCTGTAATCAAGATCAAGGTCAAAATAGTCTTTCCAAAAATTCTCATATTCTTCAGGCTCACAATCAAGCTCGTACTCAAACTCGCCGCATTGTCTTATGAAAAGATGCCTTGAAGAAGCAGTAACTTCATACCCGTCACCGTGCTCGTTAAATCTAAAGCACTGTCCGCTGTCAGCTATTTTTTTTAAATCAAAATCATCAAATATTTCAATCTTCATTATGTCTTATCCATACTGTCGAGATATCCTCTGTCCCACAACATAATGTTAAGTTTCTGGGCAAGTTCGACTGCGGGTTGCGTAAAATACTGATTGGTCATTACTACACCGACCATCTTGCCGTAATAATCTCTGCCCGCATATATTTCCTGAATCGCCTTTACGCCGATCGGCTTGTCATAACACTTACACTGAACCGCATAGGTTATTCCATCCTTCTCGGCAAGAATATCAGCGCCAAAATCTCCGCTTCCCTTTGTGACGGATGCTTCGGAAAAACCGTTGGCTTTTAGGAGGTCGGCGCAATAATATTCAAAATCATGCCCTTCCATTTCATCCATAGGAAGAGGCTTCATTCTGTATTTTTTGATATAACTCACGATGAAAAAAGCAATTAGGACTATTGCCGCTCCCACCGCTATATATATTATACTCTTCGCCATAGGAATCTCCGCTAATTAAAGCTTCAAATCTCCCTCTTTTACCCATCCAAGCTTAACTACACCTGCATGAACAATAGGTGCGATAATTGCCGGAAGCACGAATGAGATAAGTATAAGTCCTGCCCAGTCAAATCCTGTTATTGCTGTTTTTGCTCCGTCTGCAATGTCCTGGATCCATCCTGTATAAACGCCGATCTGTCCTACAAATCCGCAAGTACCCATTCCTGATGAAACAGGTGCTCCGTTCATCTTAAGCTTGAAAAGACAAGTTGCAAGAGGTCCTGTTATAGCTGATGTCACAATGGGCGCGATCCA